>JAENVU010000245.1 GCA_016650415.1 Acidimicrobiia bacterium | reverse complement strand
GGCGGGAGTGGTATCGGACGAGCCACCGCCATCGAGGTGGCCGCTCGCGGTGGCGTCGCCGCGGTGGTGGACCGCGACGCCGAAGGCGTCGACGCGACCGTCGAGATGATCCGCGGCGGCGGCGGAACCGCGATCGCCCTTCCGGCGGATGTCGCGGACGACACCGCGATGCGAGACGCCGTCGATCGCGCGGTGGCCGAGACCGGCCGACTCGACGGCGTGGTGACCGCGGCCGGAATCTTCCATGGCCCGGACCTTGCGCCGCTCGCGGAGGTGACCCTCGAAACGTTCAACCACGTGCTCTCGATCAACCTCGCGGGCACGTTCCTCGCCATCAAGTACGCCCTGCCCCACCTCGTGCGACCCGAGGGCCAGCCGCGGAGCAGCGTCGTGACCATTGCGTCGACCGCCGCGCTGCGCGGCCACGGCTACGGCTCCGGGTACACCGCGAGCAAGGGCGGCGTCGCGGCGCTCACCCGCTTGGTCGCGGTGCAATACGGGCCCCAGGGCGTACGCGCCAACTGCATCTGTCCGGGCGCGGTCGACACCCCCATGACCGGAGGCGTCTGGGACAGCGACGAGTCGCGCGCGCAGATGAAACGGGCCATCCCGCTCGGCGTGGTCGCCCAAGCAAGCGACATCGCGTCGGTCGCCGGATTCCTGCTCTCGCCCGACGCCCATCACCTCACCGGCCAGGTCATGGCCGTCGACGGCGGGACCACGGCCACGTGACGGCTGCTCCCTGGTTCGGTCTGTTCCTTCCGCAGTTGCGGATGAGCTTCACCACGATCCTCGAACGGACTCTGGCGGCCGAGGCCGCCGGTTTCGAGTCCGTCTGGCTCATGGACCACCTCGCAGCACCGGCCGCCGACGAACTCGACACCTTCGAGGGCTGGACGCTGGCTGCCGCGCTGGCCGCGCGCACGACGACCATCCGCATCGGCCACCTCGTCACCTGCGATCCGTTTCGCCATCCGGCACTCCTCGCCAAGATGGCCGCGACCGTCGACTCCATCTCGAATGGCCGCCTCGAGCTCGGGCTCGGGTGGGGTTCGGTTCCCGACGAGTTGAATCAATTCGGGATCGGCTCCGGTGGTCCGCGTGAACGCGCCGAACGGCTCGGCGAATCGCTCGAGATCCTCGACCTGATGTTTCGGGGCGAGCGCTTCGACTACTCGGGGAACTCGTTCGACCTGCATGGCGCGATCGGACGACCGGTCCCGGTCCAAGACCCGCACCCGCCCATCCACATCGGCGGCGCGGGCCCACTCCTCACCATGCCACTCGTGCGCGCGCACGCCGACTGGTGGAACTGTCCGAGCTATGCGATCGAGCGGCTCGACGAGCTGCTCCCGCTGGCGGGCTCGGCGCGCGTCTCCACCCAACACCCGGTCGCGCTCGCCGCGACCGGCGCGGAACGGGACGAGGTCGTCGCGCTCGGTGAACGACGGTTCGGCGCCTGGGGCGGCCTGGTCGGAGGCGTCGCCCCAGAAATTGTCGACGTGCTGGGGAGCGAAGCGGCCGCCGGCGTCGAAGGATTCGTCATTCAGTTGACCGACTTCGGACAGCCCGACACGATCGAGCGATTCATGGACGAGGTCGCGTCCCATCTAGATTGACCGCCATCGGCACACTGGTTCACCGTCGGCAACGACCACTGCCCGCATCGCCGATGTGGGGCCTGCGCACCATGGCGGCGCTCGCCGCCATCCTTGTCCTCGTCGCCGGGTGCGGGAGCGGTTCCAGCGCCAAGAAGGCCGCTCCGTCCACGTTGCAGGGCTACGTGCCCCGTCCGACGCTCGAGGTGGGCGCGCTGTCGCTACCCGACAGCTCGGCGAATGATGCCGACTTCCCGTTCCGAGCCCAGCCCGGCAAGCTGCTGCTCGCGTATTTCGGTTACACCAACTGCCCCGACATCTGCCCGGCGACCCTGGCCGATCTCCGGATCTCCCTGAAACGGCTCGGCGCCGAAGCCGGGCGCGTGCAGGTCGCCATGGTGACCGTCGATCCCGCCCGAGACACCGCCGAGATCCTGGACACCTATCTGGGCCACTTCTTCAAGGATCCCCACGCCCTGCGTACCGACGATCCGGCCGCGCTCCAGGCCGTGGCCGACGCGTTCGGCGTGCAGTACGAGGTCCAGACCGATGCGCAAGGCACGGTCGACGTCGGCCATACATCGCTGGTGTTCGCCATCGACACCAAGGGCCGAGTCGTCGACGCGTGGCCGACGGGGATGGACAACAAGATCGTCACCGACGATCTGCGACTCCTGCTGAGTCGGCAGACCTGATCGAAGGATGCGTCTCCGGACCGCCGCGACCGTCGCCGCCGCGCTGATCGCGCTCGGGAGCTGCACCGGCGACGCCGGCACCGTCGAGGTACGCGACGCATGGGCGCGCGACACCGCACCGAGCCAGACGTCCGCGGCGCTCTACTTCACCGTTGCGAACCCCGGCGAGTCCGCCTTCCGCATCACCACGGTCAAGGTTCCGGCGCGGATCGCACGCACGACCACGCTCCACCGGAGCATGCAGACGGGTACCGGTGAACACGACATGGCAACGATGCGACCGGTCGAGTCCGTTCGGGTCGCGGCCCACTCCGACGTGACGTTCGCCCCCGGCGGACTCCACGTGATGATGGAAGAACTCCGCCGGCCCCTGCACTCCGGCGATCACTTCACCATGACCCGCGAACGGACCTCCGGAACGCCGCTGCGGGCCGAGGTCACCGTCAGAACTTCGTAGAACCGGCCAACGGGACCGACCCGCTCGCCCCCGCGATCATGGCGTCGGTTGTTCGTCCAGGACCAAGGCGTAGGTCCCGAAGCACATCTCATCCTCGGTACCTTCAGCGAAGACGATGTACCGCGGCGGGCGGTTGGGGTCCACCGACCGGTCCCAGCTGCACTCCATCTTGATCTTCTGACCCTTCTCGACGTGCAGTGGCGTCTCGAGTTCGTAGTTCATCTGCCAGTCGAAGTTCCAGGTCGGGATGTCGAGGAGCACCTTCTCCTGGGGCGTTCCCGGATCGAGGGTGAACCGGAAGCTCGTGCCCAACGTGTGCATGTGCCCGAGCACGCCGATGATCGTGCCCGACGCCGGCACCGAATAGGTGCAGTCCGTCGATGCGATTCCCGTCTTGAAGAACCGCGCCGCCAAATCCTCGTGGGTCTTTCCGCAGAGTCCCAGCAGCGCGGGCTCGATGGCACCGAACCCTCCGTAGACCCGGACGTTCTCGGCCAGCGCGGCGTCCCGATCACACAGCGGATCGGTCTGACCCGGGTTGCACGGGATCTCGACCGGTCCGATCGGATTGACGATGTCGAGTTGCTTGATCGGGGCGGTACCGGGGTCGAGCTGGATCGACACCGTGCTGCGATCGGGGACCGGCGTCGTGTCGTAGTGGTAGTGCATCTGCAACACCAGGACGTCTCCCGGTTGCATCAGGATCCCCGAGTTGCCGGCGTAGATCACCGGGTCCTGACCCGGCACCCAGCCGGCGACGAGTCCGGCCTGGCCCGAGAATCCGCGACCGCGGCGGGCCGACACACCGGACGGGCTGGCGTAACAACTCCAACCCGGCTTGCCGTCCTTGCCCGACCGGGCGACGCTCTCGGCGGCCTGGCGGGCGTCCTGGTGGAAGATCTGCGCGTGGTGGATCTCCCGGCGAACGCCCGGATCGACCTGGTACCCGGTCATGAACATGGGCTCGGTGATCTTCGGATCCAGTACGAAGCACCGGTAGTCGTTCGGGACGCTCAACGTACCGGCATAGCCCTCGGGCATCTTGAGCACGGCATCCCGGCGGGGTGGCTTCGGCGTCGGACCCTTGCGGACCTTGACCTTGGTCGACGCCGGGATGTCCAACGGCCCGCCGGCGTGCGCCCAGGCCACGATCTGGTTCACGGTCTTCTCGGACAGGCGCTTCGAGTGGGCCAGCGGCACCCCGGCGTCGGACGCCGGCCACGGCGGCATGTACCGCGCCTTGACGACCGTTCCCAGACCGTCGGCGACCCGCTCGGCGTCACCGGCCGTCTCGAACTTCCAGTGCGCCGCGCCGACCTCGCCGGCCTGGTGACACGAGGCGCAGTTCGCCTCCATCGCCGGCAGGACGACGTTCTTGAACGACGGGCTGTCGCCCGAGCGCGGCGTTCCCTCCGGCACCGGGATCGAGGCCGGGATCGCGGACTTCGACGGGTCGAGGGCGGTCAACTTCATCGTGAGATCGACATCGTCGCCGGTGCTCACCAGGCCCGCGACGCTGATCGGGCCGATGTTGAACGTCGACATCTTCACGGTGGCCCTCGCCATGGCTTCGAGCTTGCCATCGGTCAGCTTCGCCTCGACGTCCCACGTCACCGGCGCGGGGGTCTCCTTCACCGTGAGTTGGCTCGGCATCCGGAACTTGTAGGTGCGGCCGTCGGAGATCGATTTCGGAAGGTCGCTCAGGTCACCCACCGAGAGGTAGGCAAATTTGTAGCGGTGGGATTCGAGGTTGTCGGAACGCATCCGCGCGTCGCGCAGGTTGTTGTCGGAGTGCAACTGTTCGACGTTGACAACGATCTGTCCGACGCGGCTCTTCGTCGGATCGACGGTGTTGATCGCGATATCACCGTTGATGCCGTTCGTCTCGCCGCGAGCGCGGCTGGCGTCCTGACCGAAGAACTTCTCGTCGACCCCGTAGGTCAGGGACGAGTGGGTCGGATCGACCCGGTAGACCGTCTCGTTGGTCTGTACCGCCAAGGCCGGTGCCTTCGGCACGGTGTACGCGACGTTGTTGTACTTCGACGAAGACAGCGTCCGGTACTGCGACCACGCGAACCACCCGATCGCCCCGGCGACGAGCAGCGTGACTCCCGCGGCCCAGCGAACCCAGCGCCGCGGACGCTTGGTGTCGCCGGTGACCTCCGCAACGTCGGTTGGTACCGCCATCGACCCGT
>JAENVU010000244.1 GCA_016650415.1 Acidimicrobiia bacterium | reverse complement strand
AGGCCTGGATTCCCAGATCGCCCAAGGCGGGTCCAACGTCTCGGGTGGGCAGCGGCAACGCCTCGCGATTGCCCGGGCGCTCGTCCGCCGGCCCGGCATCTACCTGTTCGACGATTCGTTCTCCGCGCTCGACCTCGCGACGGATGCCCGCCTTCGCGCCGCGCTGATGCCCGTCGTTTCCGATGCGGTCATGGTGATCGTTGCGCAACGCGTCTCGACGATCCGCCACGCCCACCAGATCCTCGTCATCGAGGACGGCCGACAAGTCGGGCTCGGCACGCATACCGACCTATTGGCGGATTGCGCGACGTACCAGGAGATCGTCGCCTCCCAACTCACCGAGGAGGAGGCGGCCTGATGACCGACGCGACACCGAACGGAAGCGGCCCGAACGCGTCGGCCGAGGCTGCGCCGACCGAAGACGTCGTGAAACCACCGGCCGAAGACGTGCGCGGTGGGTTCGGCGCCCGCTGGGGCGCGGCCGGCATGCCGCTCGAACGATCGAAGGACTTCAAGACCTCCACCCGCCGCCTTGCGGCGCGGCTGCGACCCGAGGCGTTCGGCGTGTTCGCGGTGCTCTCGCTCGCGGTGACGAGCGTGGCCCTGATGGTGTCGGCACCCAAGTTGCTCGGCGGCGCGACCAACATCATCGTGCGCGGTGTCTACGGCGGCCAGGGCATTCCGTTCGGACAACTCCACACCCGCCTGCTGCTCGTCCTCGGCATCTATGTCGCGTCGGCGACCCTCTCGTACATGCAGTCGTACATGCTCGCCGGGGTGGTGCAGCGGGCCATGTTCCGGCTGCGGTCCGATGTCGAGGACAAGTTGCACCGCATGCCGTTGCGCTACGTCGACCGGCAACCGCGCGGCGACATGTTGAGTCGCGTCACCAACGACATCGACAACCTCGCGCAGAGCTTGCAGCAGACGATGAGCCAGCTCCTCACGTCGACACTCAGCATTGGCGGCGTGCTCATCATGATGTTCACGATCTCACCGCTGCTGGCGCTGGTCGCCACCGTCACGATCCCGACGTCGATCTTCACCATGAAGATGATCACCAAGCGTTCGAAGCAGAAGTTCGTCGACCAGTGGCGCCACACCGGCACACTGAACGCGCAGGTGGAGGAGGCCTTCACCGGCCACTCGCTCGTGAAGGTGTTCGGTCGCCAGCGCGACATCGAAGCGAAGTTCAACGACAAGAACGAGGAACTCTTCAAGTCGAGCTACGCCGCACAGTTCATTTCCGGTGCAATCCAACCCGCGATGATGTTCTTCGGCAACCTCAACTACGTGGCGATCGCCTTGGTCGGCGGGCTGCGCGTGTCATCGGGCCAGATGACGATCGGCGACATCCAGGCGTTCATCCAGTACTCACGCCAGTTCACCCAACCGATGACCCAGCTCGCGTCGATGATCAATGTGATGCAGTCGGGCATCGCGTCGGCCGAACGGGTCTTCGAACTGCTCGACGCCGAGGAAGACACCGAGGAAGAAGCCGTTCCCCTCGAAGATCTGAATCCACTCGGCCGGGTGGAGTTCGACCACGTGTACTTCTCGTACAACGAGGAGCAGCCACTCATCGAGGATCTCTCCCTCGTCGCCGAACCCGGCCAGACCATCGCGATCGTGGGACCGACGGGCGCGGGCAAGACCACCCTCGTCAACCTGCTGATGCGGTTCTACGAACTCGACGCCGGCGCGATCACGCTCGACGGCATCGACATCTCGAAGATGCGACGACGAGACCTGCGCTCGAACATGGGCATGGTGCTCCAGGACACGTGGATGTTCGGCGGGACCATCCGCGAGAACATCGCGTACGGCAACCTCCACGCCACCGAGGAAGAGATCCTGGCCGCGGCCCGGGCCACCTACGTCGATCGGTTCGTGCATTCACTCCCAGACGGATACGACACGATCGTCGACGACGAAGGCGGGAGCGTGAGCGCCGGCGAGAAGCAGCTGCTCACCATCGCCCGCGCCTTCCTCGCCAACCCCACGATCCTCATCCTCGACGAGGCGACGAGTTCGGTCGACACGCGTACCGAGGTGCTGATCCAGCGGGCCATGGCCGCGTTGCGATCGAACCGAACGAGCTTCGTGATCGCGCATCGACTCTCGACGATTCGCGATGCCGACATCATCCTGGTGATGGAGAACGGCCAGATCATGGAGCATGGCAACCACGAGACCTTGCTCGCGGCGCACGGCGCGTACGCCCGTCTGTACAACGCACAGTTCGCGGCACCCGCGGTCGAAGTGGTGTAGCTAGGTAGCCCGCTCCACCTTGATCCGCT
>JAENVU010000243.1 GCA_016650415.1 Acidimicrobiia bacterium | reverse complement strand
GAGGTCGAGGCTGCGGGCGCGGTCGGTCCCGGTCCACGTCGCGGTACTGCGGGTCGGCGCGGCCGAACCGAATGGGTGCAGGGCGCCGAACCCGTCCAGGACATAGCCGCCCAGGCCGTCGCTCGTCGCGACGATGTCCCGGGCGATGTCCCAGCCCCGCCAGTACGCGGTTTGTGGCAAGGTCGGCGCGCCGCCCCACGGGTGAATCCCACCGAAGGCATCGAGAACCCAGCCCGAGTGACCATCGGGGCGGAGGGCGAGCCCGCGGGCGATGTCCCAACCGGGCCAGTACGCCGAGACGGCCGTGGCCTCGGGCGCGCCACCGAACGCGTGGACGCCGCCGAAGCCGTCGAGGGTGTATCCCGACGTTCCGCCGGCCCGCAGGACGACTCGGCGAGCGAGCGGGTGGGGGACTGCGGCACCGACTCGTTCGGGGGCACCGCCGAACGCGTGCAATGCACCGCCGTCGTCGAGGGAGTAGCCGGATCGACCGTCGGCCCGCACGGCCAGGTCGCGGGTCGCGATGGTCGGCGTGATTGCGCGGCACAGTGGCACCGGGGTGAGGCCTCGCGCCTTGATCCCCTCGATGATCGTCGGAAGTGCGGCAAGCGTCGCGGCCTTCGTTGCGCTGTCGTGCATGCCCATCACCGCTCCGGGCCGGGCTCCGGCCAACGCGCGGCCGGCGATCGACGACGTGGTGGAACCGGCTTCGGTGTCGCCCGGGTTCACGTTCCAGATGATCGTGCTGAGGTTGCGCTGGGCAAGCTGATTGACAACCGAGGAGTTCCAGGAACCGTACGGCGGGCGCAAACAGGTCGGCCGGATCCCGGTCACCTGCGTGAGCAGGGTGATCTCGGGATCCACCTCGGCGGCGAGTTGACTCGGCGTGAGCCTCGTGAGATCCGCATGGCTCATCGTGTGGAGCTGTACCGAGTGACCTTCGGCGATGGCGCGTCGCACCAGATCGGGGCGGGCGGCGACATAACCACCCACCACGAAGAAGGTGGCCTTGACGTTGTAGCGAGCGAGCACGTCGAGGACCTGCGGTGTGATCGACGCGCTCGGGCCGTCGTCGAAGGTGAGTGCCACGACGGGGCTACCCGGTGGGTACGGCGAACCGGGGATATCGAAGACGGAGAAGGCCGGGTTCTGGGTCGCGCCCGCGGGTGTGCCACCGACGGAGAGACAGGTCGCGGTGCCCAGGGCCGCCGCGAGGAATCCGATGAACCAACGTGCCCGCCGCATGGTGTCCCCAGTCTTGACCCGGCCCCGGAATGAGGTCGGGACGTTACGCTCCGTGACCAGGACCACACAAAGCGGGCGGGTGCCGGTTCAGAACGCGGAGGTCGTGCCGGGAACCCCGGCCCCGAAGAGCGACGCGAAGGTCGCGTCTTCACGTTCGCGTGCGGCAGTCACGAGGTCGGATCGACCGGCGATGATCAACGCCTTCGTCGCCACGATCGACCCGAGGGGTCCGGCGGTCGCGATCTCGCGCGCTAGGGCGACGGTCCGTTCCACCACCTCGGCGTCGGGGGCCACTTCGAGTGCGAGCCCGAGTTCGACCGCCTCCGGTGCGCTGACCCACCGACCCGAGAGCAAGATGTAGGCCGCGCGTTGCCAACCCATGACTGCGGCAAAGGTGGCCGACGATCCGGCTTCCGGTGCCACTCCCAGGGGAACGAACGGTCCCCGCAAGCGGGCCGATTCCGCGATCAGAGCTGCGTCGCAATAGGGAAGCAGCGTCATGCCGATCCCGACTCCGACGCCGTTCACCGCCGCCAGGAAGGCCTTGGGAAACGTCGCGATCGCGTGCATGAACGTGGCAAATGCGTGACCCTGGTCCGCTCCGGAGGTGGTCGATTCACCGCTGGCGGCGCTCATCAACTCGCCCAGGTCGTTGCCCGCGCAGAACGCCCGGCCCGCGCCCGTGAGCACGACCGCGGCAATGGCGTCGTTGTCGGCCGCTTCCGCCAGCGAGTCCGCGCAGGCCTGGTAGAGCGCGCTCGTCATCGCGTTGAGCTTGTCGGGACGGTCGAGGGTGAGCAGGCGAACGCCGCCGGAGTCGTGGGTCTGAATCATGTGGTGATCCTCGCGCGCCGCGGTCACGAGGAGCGATTGGCGATGTCTCACTAGGGTGCCGACTCGATGACGCACGAAAGAGAACTCACCGATCCGGTCGATCTCTGCACGACGGACGGGTCGGGCTTGAATCCGGCGGCTCGGGGCTGGTCACGCCATCCCTTGCACCGCGCCAACCTCGGTGGCTGGGGTTCCAACAAGCGGTGGGACTACTGGGCGGTGCTGGCCGCCGATCTCGTGATCTCCTGTGTGTATTCCGACATCGACCATCTCGGGCTCGCGGATGTGTACTGGGTCGACCTCGCGACGGGG
>JAENVU010000242.1 GCA_016650415.1 Acidimicrobiia bacterium | reverse complement strand
TGCATCGTCGTCGCTCCCGTTGCTGCGGGACTTCGGCATCATCGTCGCGGTCAACGTGGCTGTCGCACTGCTCAGCGCGTTGGTGGTACTCCCGCCGATGCTGGTCTGGGCCGACAAGCGCAACTGGGTCTCCCACGGTCTCGTCAAACCCCACGTGGCCGAGTAGCCCTTCGGGGGCGGTCATGAGGGCGGCGCGAGCAGGCCACCGTCGATGATGGTGCGACTCAGGGGACGGGCAAGCGCGCGGAAGCGGGCGCAGCCGTCCTCGCCGAGGGCCTCGTAGGCCGCGACTGCCGCCGCATCGGTTGCGTCCTCGATCCACTGCCGTTGCTCGCGGCCGAGGTCGGTCAAGGTGAGTTCGTCGCCGGGCTGGAGAATCCCGCGGGCGCGCAGGCGGTCGATGCCGGCATTCCCTTCGTCGGCCGGCCAGTCCCGAGTCGCGGTCATGACCCCACCCGGAACGTCACCGGTCGCGACGTGGGTGATGGCGGCGTCGAGCCCGTTCAAACCCGCGACGACGAGTGCCGCAATGTGTCCGTCGCCGCGGTATTCGCGCAGCAGGCTCTGCGCGTGCCACAGCACCAGGTGTGATGCGTCGGGCCAGGGGAGCGCGGCGTGACCGGCGAAGAGCGGTCGCCCGTCGAGTCGTTCGCACGCGGCCTCGGCCGCGACCCGGGCGAGCGTGGCGGCTTCGGCGAGGTCGGGGGTCCCGATGGCGTCGGGCAGCGAGCGGCGGAGTGCAGCATCGGCGGCCGCGACCCGAGTGGCGACGATGCGTTCGGGGGTCGCAATGGCCCACGCGGCCGGGATCGCATCGCGCACGAGCTGCGGGCGGAAGTTGTAGAAGGTCGCGATCACGACCTCGGCCGGAACCGCGCCCATGGGCGCGGCCCGTGACGCGAAGTAACCCATGCGGCCGGTGAGGCCGAGCGACTCGTACCCGGCCGCGGCCTCGGGGGAGAAGTAGATCATTCCGTGGATGGGTTCCACCGTGCGCCAGGTGCGGCGGGCGATCATCGGGTCCATGGTGGTCCTTCAGGTGTGGGAGTGGGAGCGGGAGCGGGAGTCGGGAAGCCGGCGATCAGGCGACGCTCGCGAGCTGCACCCCGATCAGCAACGCGAGACACCCGAAACACAGCACGTGTTCGTGCAGGATCATGCGCGCCATTGCAACGTGCTCGTCGGTCGGCGTCCGTGCCGCATCGGCGCTCGTGCTCGATGAGTGGCCGGCGGCCGTGCCGAGTGCGACTGCCCGCGGCACCGTGCGCACGACGGCGATGCCCATCGGAAACAGCGCCAACCCGAGTGAGATACCTGGCACCCAGGTGGCGATGTCGGCGGCCGCGAACTCGAAGCCGATCGCGGTGACCGTGCCGAGCATCGCCAAGACGACGAGCCGGTTCATGGGGCTCGCATCGGTGGTGACCCGGCGGTAGTAGGTGGCGATCGACTGCACGGCCGCGGGGGTGCAGACCGACGCCCGGGCTTGGACGTCGAACATCAAGTCGAACCAGACCACGGCGAGTAAGAAGCCCGCGCCGACGGTGACATACGCCTCCACGGGCCGAGTCTGTCAGGCCATCGCGATCGCGAGACGGGGATCGTCGAGCTACGGTGCGCGGCTCATGCAGGAGTTGTTCCCCGATCCGGCACTGATCGACCTCACGCACCGGGCCCGAACCGTCTCGTTCGAGAACCCGACGGGCGGTGCCGGAAGCGCAGGCGCGACGCATACCGGTCGCAAGGGTTCGGCGTGGAAGTTCGTCGACATCGGCGAGCGGGTGACGCTCGCGGACATCAACGGCCCGGGTCGTCTCGGTCACTTCTGGATGACCGTCGTGCCCTGCCCGCCGGACGAGCTCCGGGCGCTCGTCCTCGAAGTGTTCTACGACGGTCGAAATGAGCCGAGTATTTCGGTCCCGGTGCCCGACTTCTTCGGGGCGGTGCACGGGCGCCCGGTTCCGTACGCGTCGGCGCTGCAGAGCACGCCTGAAGGCCGTGGATTCAACTCGTGGATCCCGATGCCGTTTCGGGATTCGATCCGAATCGAGCTCGTCAATCGGTCGCGCCGACGGGTGGAGCTCTACTACCAACTCGATCTCACGCTCGGTCCGGTTGCCGACGCCGCCGGGCTCCTGCACGCCAGTTTTCGACGCGAGAACCCGACGACGATTCGCCGTGATTTCACGATCGTCGATGGCTTCTGCGGGCCGGGTCGGTTCCTCGGCTGCAATGTCGGGATCCGGGTCTTCGCCGAGCCGCGCCACTTCGTCTGGTACGGCGAAGGCGAAGTGAAGATGTTCATCGACGACGACACCGATCTTCC
>JAENVU010000241.1 GCA_016650415.1 Acidimicrobiia bacterium | reverse complement strand
GCCCGAGGTGTCGCCCGAGGTGTTGCCCGAGGTGTTGCCCGAGGTGTTGCCCGAGGTGTTGCCCAGGGTGTTGTAGGTGTTCATTGCGGTCGTGATGCCGTCGCGGGCGATGGCCTCGACGGCGTCGGCCGCTCGCTCCAGGGTGACCTCGATGTCGGTGCGTTCGCGCTTGCCGAACTTGTTCAAGACGTGATCCGCACCCTTCTCCTTCGTGACCGGCTTGCTCACGCCGATGCGAACGCGCAGAAAGGCATCGCTGTGCAGGTGGGACTTGATCGACCGCAACCCGTTGTGGCCGGCGAGGCCGCCGCCCGCTTTGAGCTTCAGCGCGGCGACGGGAAGATCGAGCTCGTCCTGCACGATCACGATCTGTTCGGGCTCCACGCCGTACCGGTGGGCGAGGAGGCGTACGGCGTCGCCGGAGTCGTTCATGTAGGTGAGCGGAATCGCGAGTGCGACGCGCGCACCTTCGAGACGCACTTCGTCGACGAGCGCGCGCTCCTTGCCCTTCTTGAGCTTGGCGCCGTGGCGCCGCGCGAGCATCTCGACGACTTCGGCGCCGACGTTGTGGCGCGTCTTCGCATACTCCGGACCGGGGTTCCCCAATCCGACGACGAGCAGGTCGGCCGGTGTTCCCCGGCGTTCACCGGACCGGCGCACCGAGGGTTACTCCCCGCTGTCGCCGTCGCCGGAGTCGCCGCCCTCGGCCGAGGCTTCGGCACCCTCGCCGCCCTCGCCCTCTTCGCCCTCTTCGCCCTCTTCGCCTTCTTCGTCATCCAGACCACGAGGAATGGAGATCTGCACGATGAGCTCTTCGGCTTCGTGCTGCAACGCGACACCGGCGGGAACGGCGAGGTCCGAGATGTGGAGCTGGTCACCCATCTCCAACCCGGACACGTCGATGGTGAGCACGTTCGGGATCGAGCCGGGAACTGCTTCGATCGTGACCGAGAAGATCAGCTGCTCGAGGAGCCCACCGGCGCGCGCACCCGGCGCCTCGCCCTCGAGGTTGAGCGGAACTTCCGCCATCACCGCGACGTCGCGACGAATGCGCACGAAGTCGACGTGGACGAGGTCGCCCCGGGTCGGGTGACGCTGAATCTGCCGGGCGAGGGCCAGGGCGTCGCCGTCGGAGAGGTTCAACGTGATCAGCGTGTTGGCACCACTGGCACCGTGGAGGATGCGCTCGAGCTCGAGCGCGCCGACGAGCACCGATGCCGGGTCGGACTCGAGGCCGTACACCGTCGCCGGCACCTTGCCCTCGGTGCGGTAGCGGCCCGCAGGACCGGAACCCAGTTCCAGGCGGGGCTCGACGTTGAGCTTGACATCAGACATGGCGCGCGAGGTCCTTCACGAGGTGCACAAGAGACAGGCCATTCTGGTCGAGCGAGCCCCCCCAGACCAAACCACAGCCCCGAACCATGGTGATCCAGCCCGTCGCAGGCCCCAATCAGGGACGGGAGGCAGAGCGAACGGTCCGTTCGGCTTCCCACTGCCGGACCAAGTCCAGCGGCGCCAGCCGCGAGTACAGGAATGCCGCCAGATACACCCACGCGACCGAGAGCAGGACCGACACAGGGAGAACGAACCAACCCATCGAGCCATCGAAGATCCGGTTCTGAACAAAGGCGTACACGGTCCGCGCAGCCAGCGAGGCAAGAAAGAGCGACGAGACGTACGCAACGCCCTTCCGCAGCAACAAGCTCACATCCCCACCCTACGCCCGCCTCGGCCCGACGCCAATCCCGCGCTTCTCCGAGACACGAGTGACATGACGCTTGGGTGGGCGCAAACACGCCCCTTGGTGTCCGACACCGTGACCGTTGTGCCGTTCTCCAGCGCATGGGGGGATGAGTGCACAAAGGTCGGAACCAATCAGATGACGCGCACTCGGGAGCGAGCGCCTTCCAACCCGCGAGTGACCTGGCCCGAGTTGAGATGCTGGGGCCGGGGTTCCGTCACCAAGCGAGTTCGCGAGCGCAGCGAGCGCATGTCCGAGCGACTGACGGTGCCCCGGCCTCCAGGGCCAGACCCCGAGGCGCAAGGGCGCGAGTCAGACGTTGTCGCCGCTGAACAACTCCGAGACGCTGCGCTCCTCGAAGACCGCGGAGAGCGCATCAGCGATGATCGGCGCGATCGAGAGCACGGTCAGCGAATCGAAGTGCTTCTCCGACGGGACCGGCAGTGAGTTGGTCACCACCACATCACGGATCGGGCCGTTCTTCAGGCGGTCGACGGCAGGTCCGGAGAGCAGGCCGTGCGTGGCGAGGATCGAGACGGACTTCGCACCCCGGCCCATGAGGAGTTCGGCCGCACTCACGACGGTTCCGGCGGTGTCGATCATGTCGTCGATGAGGATGCACTGGCGCCCTTCGACGAGACCGACGACCTCGGTTGCGACCGCGACGTTGTGCGTGCCCTTCGGTCGCCGCTTGTCGATGAAGGCGAGGTCGGCGTGGACCCCGTGCCCGTCGAGGCAGTTCGCGAACCGACGGGCGAGCTTGCCGCCACCCGCGTCGGGGGACACGACCGTGACGTCGGTTTCACGGTCGAGCATGCCCACCAGGTGGTCGGCCAACAGTGGAACCGCGGTGAGGTGGTCGACCGGGAAATCGAAGAAGCCCTGGATCTGGCCGGTGTGAAGGTCGACGACGACCACGCGATCCGCGCCGGCCACGGTGAAGAGGTCGGCAAGGAGCCGTGCGGTGATGGGCTCGCGACCTTCGGCCTTCCGGTCTTGTCGCGCGTATCCGTAGAACGGGCAGACCGCGGTGATACGACGGGCCGACGCGCGCTTCAACGCGTCGATCATGATGAGTTGCTCCATGATGTGGTCGTTGATCGGGTCGCAGTGACCCTGGAGCACGAACACGTCGGCACCGCGAACGTTCTCTCCGAGGCGGCAGTACAGCTCACCGTTCGCAAAGCGCGAGAGCGTCACGTCGCCGAGCGGTACGCCCAGGCTTGCGGCAATCTCCTGCGAGAGCTCCGGGTTCCCCGACCCGGCCAGGAGCTGGAGCGTCTTCTTGGGTACGAGTTCCATCAGTCCGTATCCTCCGCGCTCGCGCGCTCCGAGTCCGTTTCGCCACGCCGTTCGGCCCAGCTCTCGTCTACCTGGGCCGGGACGCCCTTCACCAATGCGCCCGGCGCCACATCGTGGGTGACGACCGAACCCGCGCCGGTGCAGGCACCATCGCCCACGCGTACCGGCGCGACCAGCACCGTGTTCGACCCGATGCGCGCATCGGGACCGATCGACGATGCGTGCTTGTTCTTCCCGTCGTAGTTGGCGGTAATGGTCCCGGCACCGACGTTCGCCCGCGGTCCGATCTCGACATCACCCATGTACGAAAGGTGTGGGACCTTCGCGCCCTCGCCGATCTCGGCATTCTTGGTCTCGACGAACGTGCCCACGTGGGCGCCGGCGCCGACATGCGTACCGGCACGCAGTGAGACGTAGGGGCCGACGGTGGCGTCGTCACCGATCACCGCGTCCCGGGCGACCGTGTTCTGCACCACTGCTCGCTCGCCGACCGCGGTGTCCACCAGCCGGGTGTCGGGCCCGATGACGGCTCCGGCCGAAATCGTCGTGTGCCCCTCCAACATCGTGCCGGGCAACACCCGCACATCGGCCGCGAGTTGGACCTGCGTGTCGATGTAGGTCGCGGCGGGATCGACGATCGTGACGCCATCGACCATCCACCGCTCGTTGATCCGCGCGCGCAACATCGACTCCGCGACGGCGAGTTGCGCGCGATCGTTCACGTGGCGAGAGGCGGCGGGGTCGTCGGCCGCGACTGCGACCACCTGATGGCCGGCGGTACGCAACACGGCCACGGCATCGGTGAGGTAGTACTCGCCTTGGGCGTTCTCGGGACTCAACCGCCGCAGGGCGGGGGCCAACAGGTTGCGTCGGAAGCAGTAGATCGACGTATTGACCTCCGGGAGTTCGAGTTCCTCGGCGGTCGCGTCGGTCCGCTCGACGATGCGGTCGACCCGGCCCTGCGAATCGCGCACGATGCGGCCAAAGCTCCAGGTCCAGGGTTCGAGTGCGGCGGTCACCAGGCTGACCGCCGCATCCGCCTCACGATGGGCAGTGGCCAGACGAGTGAGCAACTCGGGCCGGACGAGCGGCGCATCCCCCGGCATGATGATGACGTCGTCTTCCAGGTCGTCGTCGGAAAACGCGGTGAGGGCCACGCTGGCGGCATCGCCGGTGCCGCGCTGCACCTTCTGATCGACGAAGACCACGGGCACGTCGGTCGTGACCTGTTCCTGCAAGGTCTTGGTGACCCGTTCCGCACCGTGACCGACGACGACCACGATCCGCTCGAGTGGGAGCGCACCCAGCGCGTCGACCACGTGGAGCAACATCGGCCGACCGCACAGGGGGTGCAGCACCTTCGGAGTCGCCGACCGCATGCGCGTGCCTTCACCGGCCGCCAGCACCACCGCCGAGAGGGGCCGCAGGCCGCTCACATGCACTCCTTCGAGGTCTTCACCTGGACCACTCGCCGCTCCACGCCGACCGGTTCGACTTGCTTCGGGTTCTCCACCAGCTCGGGGGCGAGGTTTCGAACCTCGACTTGGGACTCCAAAGGACCCCGTGCTGCCGTTACACCACCCCCGAAGGACCGCGTCTGACCTTACCCGGTGGCTTCGTCGGCCTCGGCCCGGAAACGGTCGGTCTCGCGCCGGTGCGCCCCCCGCAATACTGCTCAACTGGGCCGGACACCGGTTCGCCCGCTATCCTCCGCCACGACATGGGATCACTGATCAAGAAGCGCCGTAAGCGCATGCGGAAGAAGAAGCACAAGAAGCTGCTGAAGAAGACGCGCTGGCAGCGTCGGCAGCAAGGTCGCTAACCGACCCCTGTGCCCGCGGCCCCCGGGCCGCGATCATCGATCAGGTGACGCTCACGCAACCGGAGTTCGGAGTACGTGCCCGGCCACCGTCTCGATCTGCAGCTCCTGGCTGAGTCGCGCCGCGACGTAGGCCGCGGTCTCGGCATCGGTCACCGGTAGCCAGTACGACGATCCACTGCCGGCGAGCAACGCGGCCATTCCCGTGATCGATTCGATCCGTTGCCGGAACTCCCGGAGTTCCGGGGCGACCTGCTCGGCGGCCGGCTCCAGATCGTTCACCAGCGCGTCCACCAGGTGGGCCGCGCCCCACGGCACCTCGACCGCCCGATCGCTCCGGGGCTCGCCCATGGCGTCCCAGGCCCGGAACACGGCCGGCGTCGAGAGCGGGAAGCCGGGCGTCGCGATCACCAGATGGATGACGTCGGCCAACTCGACCGGCTCCAGGCGTTCCCCCCGGCCGCGCATCATCACCGGGCGACCCATCACACACACCGGCACATCCGAACCGAGCGTCTCGGCCGCGGCCATGATCGTGGTGTCGTCGATCCCGTGCCGATCGCGCAGCACCCGCAGGACCGCGGCCGCGTCGGCCGATCCACCGCCCAGGCCCGCACCGGAGGGAACCGTCTTCGTCAACGCGATCGACGCGCCGGAATCCGCGGGCAGCACCGCCCGGGCCGCTCGCACCACCAAGTTCGTCTCGTCGTGAGGAACGTCGTCCGCCCTACCCTCCACTGTGAGGGTCACCTCACCCGCGGGCGCGCGGCCGACCGTCAGCGTGTCGGACGGCTCCGAGACCATCACGGTCAACGCGTCGAGCTCATGGAATCCGTCGGGACGGGTTCCGAGCACGCGCAGGGTCAACGTCAACTTCGCCGGCGCGCGGACGGTGACGGCATCATCAGGGGTGCGGGTCATGAGGTCACTCATTCTGGTCGGCGTCGGCCCGGGCGATCGCAGCCCACTGATCGAGGCCGAGCGTCTCCGCACGCGCCCGCCCATCGATGTCGGCGGCCGCCAACACGGATTCCACCCGGGCACCCAGCTCCGCCTTGAGCGCGCCTCGGAGCATCTTGCGCCGTTGGCCGAACCCGGCCCGCACCAACTCGAACAAACGCGACGCCGATGGCACCGCCACCGGCGGGACCGGCGCACGACGAATCCGCACCAGCGCGGATTCGACCTTCGGTGCCGGGATGAACACCGACGGCGGAACGAACCCCACGAGTTCGGCGCGACCGAAGTACGCGATCTTCACCGAGACCGCGCCGTAGATCTTCGATCCCGGCCCGGCGGCCATCCGTTCCCCGACCTCGCGCTGGACCATCACCAACATCGAGGTGATCACCGGCGCGGACTCCAGGACCCGCATCACGATCGGTGTCGCGACGTTGTAGGGAAGGTTCGACACCATCTTCACCGGGGAAGCATCCGGCCCACCGATACCCAGTACCTCGTCGAGGTCGACGCGCAAGGCGTCACCGACGACCACTCGCACCGCACCCGCGCCGACGGTTTCCTCCAACGCGGGAATCACGTGCCGGTCGAGTTCGAGCGCCGTGACCTTCGCCCCCGCGGCCAGGAGTGCGACAGTGAGCGACCCGACGCCGGGACCGATCTCGAGGACGCGGTCTCCGGGTTCGATCTCGGCGAGCCTCGCGATCCGCGCCGCGGTGTTCGGATCAGCGAGGAAGTTCTGGCCCAACGCGCGGCTGGGAGCGAGACCGTGCCGAGCGAGGAGCGCGGGAATGGTGGAAGGGGTCAGCGCCATCGGCGGGCGCGGGCTCACATGATGTAGAGCTTGACCGAGATCACGCCGGTACCCAACGGGGCGAGCGCCTGGAAGACATCGGGGTTCAGGTCGATGATGTGGCCCGTCCACGCCTGGGGTCCACGATCCCCGACGCGGCACTGAGCGACCCGGCCGTTGGAGGCCACGATCTTCACGATCGTGCCGAACGGCAACGTCAGATGTGCACATGCACCCGGACCCGCGTGGCTCGTGTAATACGTCGCGGTCCCGGATTGGAAGAATCGGCCGCCGCCGTTCGCGACCGGTGGGGTGACCGGCTTCTGGGTCCCGGAGGACTTGGTCCCGCGGCGCTGGATCTGAGGCACCGCCGCGACGAGGACTTCGCGACGGACCTCGGTCCACTGCACCGCGACGCCGTCCTTCTGCAGGACCTTCGACACCACCCGCACGATCCCGTTCTTACCGCTTTGGATCGTCGCGAGGTGTCCGGCCGCCAACGTCGGGTCGTCGCGGTACTGCGTCGGGAATGGAATCGGTTGCTCGGCGACGACCTCGTCTTCGTGGAGTCGCGAGACCCGAATCGGCAGTCCCGTTTCGAGGTGACTGGCGAGGGCCGGCTCGACCTGGTCGAGCGGGCCCAACGTGATGTTCTGCGCGGCCAGGAGGTCCGCGACGGTCAGGGCCGTGCTCTTCGTGATGGCAGTCGAGGTTCCATCGACCATGAGCGTGACGTCGTGCGGGGTCCGCCAGACGATACGGGCGCCCGGGGCGATCGCGTGGGCCGGACCCACGCGCACCAGACCCGGCGCGATCCCGAGTTCCTTCCGCAGGCCGGCGAGGTCGTGCCGGGTCGTACGCCGGGCCGCCATCACGCCGTCGATGTCGACCGTGATCGGGAACGCCCGGAAGATCCGGATCGGCATGCCCTGGCGCAACTGCGCCGAGGCCGCGGGAACCACCCGGTCGCCCGGCTGGAGGACCACACCCTGGGCCGCGAGCAGCGCCCCGACCGTGCCGGCTCGGGTCACCACGGTGTTGGCTTGTCCGTCGATCGACACCGTCACATCACGACGGGGGTTGGTCCCCCCGACGATCCGGCCGGTGACGGCGACGCAGGCCGCCACGATCAGCACGGTGAGGGCCGTGACCGCCACCCGGCGGCGCATCCGCAACGAACGGCGGCGAGCGACGATCGCCGGGCGATTCGGGCGCACTGCGGCGTAGGCCTCGGGGAGCATCTCGGTATCGGGATGCACCGCGGGCGGGGTCGGCGTCGAGGTGACGGTCGATCTCGCCTCGGCCGGGACACCGGTGACTCGCTCCGGTTCCGGACGGGCCGGTACATCTTCCGGACGGGCAGGCGCCGCCGGGGGCCGGGCGACGACCACGGACACCGCGGCGGGTGGCCCGGTTTCGTCCCGCTCGTCCCGCTCGTCGATCTCGTCGGGCCGCGGGCGGGTGATCGGGAGTTCGCCGGTGAGGAACGGGTGGTTGGTCTCGGCGGTTTTCCAGAAGCCAGTCTCGAGTGCCTCGAGCTCACGCTCGAGATCGACCCGACCTTCTTCGAGCGCGATCAGCTCGAGCTCACCGGTGATGTCGATGGTCTCAAGTTCCGCGGTGAGGTCCAGGATCGGCAACCACACGTCCGGCTCCGGCGCGGCCCGGCGGGCCGGCGAGAGTGGAACTGCGCGCATTGCGTAACGACGAGCGCGCGAGTCGGCACTCGTCATCCGCGCGTCGCGACGCGTGAGGTGATCGCTGATCGGGTCCGCCTCCCGGTCGGTCGACCGCACTCCGAGGCGGCCGTCAGGATCCAGCGAACCTAACGACGGGCCCTCAACCGGTCAATCTAGATTCCAGTATCTGGCAGCTTTACGGACCCGAGGACGGGGTCACGCAACGCGAAAGACCAGGTCAGCGTTGTGTCGAGTGACCTCCGCCACGATTGCTAACTCTTGGTTACGGGCGGCTGCCACGCCGGCCCCGACCTCGGCGACCCACGCCGGTTCGTTCGTCTTCCCGCGGAAGGGCACGGGCGCGAGATACGGGCTGTCGGTTTCGATCAGCACCCGATCGAGTGGCGCGAGCGCGGCCGCGGCGCGCACCTCCGCCGCATTCTTGAAGGTGACAATTCCGCTGAACGAGAGGTACGCGCCACGAGCGAGACAGGACGCGGCTTCGGTCGGACCGCCGGTGAAGCAATGGAACACCGTCCGGCGCGGCAGCCCCTCCTCGTCGAGGATCGCGAAGGTCTCGTCCCACGCTTCGCGCGTGTGGATCACCAACGTCCGGTCCAACTCGTGTGCCAGCCGGATCTGGGCTCGGAATGCCGCCGCCTGGTCCGGGCCGGGTGAGTGCTCGTAGTGATGGTCGAGGCCGGCCTCCCCGACGGCGACCACTTCCGCGGCCGCCGCGAGCTCGACGAGATCGGTCCACTGATCGTCGAGGTCGACGGCGTCGTGGGGGTGGAGGCCGACCGTGGCCACCACGTCGGACCGATGCCGGGCCAACGCGACCGCCGCCCTCGACGTGGCCAGATCGGTCCCCACACACACCATCCAGTCCACGCCGGCGGCTCGCGCCCGGTCACAGACCGCATCGGCTTCGGCAAGATCCGCAGGGAGGTGACAGTGGCTGTCGACCCAGCGGACCCCGGCCGGGGCGTCGTCTCCGAGGCTCACGGGATGGGTTCGAGGCGCGGAAACAGTGCGGCCCCCTTGACCAATGCGTTCCCGGCGGTCGGAGCCGACCCCCACACCACGGCCTCGGGAAGTCGCTGCTCTTCCGGAGCGCCCGCGAGGCCGAGCCGACTCCAGAGATCGGCGGCAGCCCTCGGGATCACCGGTGATGCGAGCAACGCGACGATCCGGAGCGCCTCGAGGCAATCGCCGAGCATGGCCGCGGTCGCCGCCGCCTCACCGGCCTTGTGGCTCTTCCAGGGCTCGGAATCCTCGATGTAGGAGTTCGCGTCGCGGATGAGTTGCCACACCGCGCCGAAGCCGTCCGCGTAGTTGAGGTCTGCGAGCGCGAGCTCCATCGCCTCGACCGCCACCGCGGCCTGCGCCGCGAGCGGACCGTCGGCCCGCGCCTCGGGCACCCGACCGTCGCAGTACGAGACGGCCATGTTGAGCACGCGACTCGCGAGGTTGCCGAAGTTGTTCGCGAGATCCGCGTTGTACCGGGCGACCATTCCCTCGTAGCTGAAGTCGCCGTCCTGGCCGAACCGCACGTCGGTGACGAAGTGGTAGCGGAAGCCGTCGCTGCCGAACTCGGGGACCAGATCCGCCGGGGCGATGTTGTTGAGGCTGGTCTTGCTCATCTTCTCGCCGCCGACGAGGAGATACCCGTGGGCGAACACGCACTCGGGCAGGGGCAGCCCGGCGGCCATCAGCATCGCGGGCCAATACACCGCATGGAAGCGCAGAATGTCCTTGGCCAGCAGGTGATATTGCGCAGGCCAGCGTCGGGCGAACTGCTCCGGGTCGGCGCCGAACCCGACTGCCGTGGCGTAGTTGATGAGGGCGTCGTACCAGACGTAGGTGACATGGTCCGGGTCCCACGGCAACGGGATTCCCCAGGAGATCGACGTCCGACTCATCGAGAAATCGCGCAGGCCCTGCTTGATGAAGCCGAGGACCTCGTTGCGCTTGCCCTCGGGCCGGACCGCCTCGGGGTGGGCGTCGTAGTAGTCGAGCAAGGGTTGCTCGAAACGCGAGAGTTGGAAGAAGTAGTTCTCCTCCGTCACGCGCTCGACGGGGCGGTGATGGATCGGGCAGAGGCCGTCGATCAAGTCGTCGTCGACGTAATACGCCTCGCACGCAACGCAGTAGAGACCCTCGTACGTCGCGAGCTCAATGAATCCATTGTCGTAGACCTGCTGGAGGAAGGCCTGCACCGAGACGTGATGGCGGTCCTCGGTCGTGCGGATGAAGTCGTCGTTGCTGATGTCGAGCAGCTCCCACGCGGCGCGAAACCGTGCACTCGTGGTGTCCGCCCACTCGAGCGGAGTCACGCCCCGCTCCTCCGCCGCCCGCTGGATCTTCAGCCCGTGCTCGTCGGTCCCGGTCAGAAAGAGGACGTCGTCGCCGTGCAGCCGACGCCAGCGAGCGAGGACATCCGCGTGGATCGTGGTGTACGCGTGTCCGATGTGGGGCGCGTCGTTGACGTAGTAGATCGGCGTCGTCACGTAGAAGGAGTTGGACACGCGCTCTACAGTACCGACGGTCCGGGCGGATCCGAGCTTCTTAGGG
>JAENVU010000240.1 GCA_016650415.1 Acidimicrobiia bacterium | reverse complement strand
GAGTCCGCATTTCGCGGACGGCCGCGCTGGAGACATTCCTGTCCTTCCGCCGCGCGGAACGACAACCCGCTGAAGCGGGTGAGGAGTACCAGTGCCCAGCTTTTCTGATCTTGGCCTCGCGGCCGATCTCGTCGCGGCTCTCAACGAGCGCGGCATCATGGAACCGTTCCCGGTGCAGACCGCGACGATCCCCGACGCCCTGGCCGGCAAAGACGTGTGTGGCCGTGCGCCCACCGGTTCCGGCAAGACCATCGCCTTCGGCGCGCCGACGGTCGAGCGTGCGGGCAGGTCGCGGCCTCGTCGGCCGAGCGCATTGGTGCTCGCACCGACCCGTGAACTGGCCGCGCAGATCGTGCGCGAGCTGGAGCCGTTGGCCGACGTGCGGAATCAGCGCGTCTTCGCGGTGTACGGCGGCGTGGGATACGAACCGCAGAAGCGTGCCCTCCGCAAGGGTGTCGAGATCCTCGTTGCGTGCCCCGGAAGGCTCGAAGACCTCGTTCAGCAGCGGGCCCTCGTGCTCGACAAGGTCGAGATCGTCGTCATCGACGAAGCCGACCGTATGGCCGACATGGGATTCCTTCCCGCGGTCCGCCGCATCCTCGATCAGACCAGTGAAGACCGCCAGACCCTGCTGTTCTCGGCCACGCTCGACGGCGCGGTCGCCGTCCTGACCGACGAGTACCAGAGGTTCCCGGTGCGGCACGAAGTCGCGGGGGTCGAGACCGACGCGGCGGACGCCGAGCATCGCTTCGAGCGAGTCACCAACGAGGCGCGGGTCTCTCGCGCCGCCGAGGTGATCGAGACCGAAGGCCCGACGATCGTGTTCTGTCGGACTCGTCACGGAGCCGACAAGGTAGCGAAGAAGTTGTCGATCGGTGGGGTCCAGGCCGCTCCGATCCATGGTGGCCTCTCGCAGGCCAAGCGGGACCGAGCGCTGGCCGACTTCACGCGCGGTCGGGTGCATGCCCTCGTTGCGACCGATGTCGCGGCTCGAGGTATCCACGTCGACGACGTCGCGTGTGTCGTGCACTTCGATCCACCGGAAGATGCCAAGGCCTATGTCCACCGGTCCGGTCGGACGGCCCGGAAGGGAACGACCGGAGTGGTCATCTCCTTCGTGTTGCCCGACCAGGTGCGATCGAGTCTGAGCCTGCAACGCGAGCTGGGTCTGGTCGAGCCCGACCGGTCGCCGCAGAAGCGTTCGCGACCGGCCCGGAACAACGGGAACGGCAACGGGAATGGCAACGGCAATCGTGGCCGGCGCACCAACGGCGTCGCGCGCGAGAACGGTGCGCGCAGTGACGGTTCCGGGGAACGCAACGGACGTCGTGACGGCGGGGGCAAGCCCCGTGCGGGTCACGACGCTCGTGGCGAGCGTCGAGACGGCGGCCGGCCTGACGGTGGCGCCCCGGGCAACCGGTCCCGCCGCTCCAGCCGCTAGCCACTTTCGGCTGCTCGGGCCGATGGGGCAGGAATGTCGGGCAGGAATGTCGGGCCCGCGAATCTGATGACCCGTCAGGTCGCTCTCTAGACTGCCCGCCTCATGGACTTGCGGTTCTCGGATGACGACGAAGCATTTCGCGCCGATTTGCGTGCCTGGCTGAAGACGGCCCTCGCCGATCTGGCGCCTCAACCCCCTCGCGACGATTGGGACGCGCGTCGGGTCTGGGACACGGATTGGCAACGGCGGCTCTTCGACGCCGGGTACGCCGGGCTCAACTGGCCCAAGGAATACGGCGGCCAGGCGGCCCCACCGAGCCAGCAGTTGGTCTTTCTCGAGGAGACCACTCGGGCCCGGGCCCCGTACGTGGGAGTGAACTTCGTCGGGCTGCTCCACGCCGGGCCCACGATCGTCGCCGAAGGCACCCCTGAGCAGAAGGCCGCACACCTCCCGAAGATCCTGCGCGGCGAAGAGGTCTGGTGTCAGGGCTTCTCGGAGCCCGGTTCGGGCTCGGACCTGGCATCGCTGCGGACCCGAGCGGTACGTGACGGTGACCATTACGTGGTGACCGGCCAGAAGATCTGGTGTTCCTACGGCCAGATCGGCGACTTCGGCGAACTGCTGGTCCGCACCGATCCGGAGGCACCCAAGCACAAGGGCATCACGTGGTTGATGTTGCCGATGGACCTTCCGGGCATCGAAGTCCGACCGTTGAAGACGGTCCTGGGATCCTCGGAGTTCGCCGAGTTGTTCCTCGACGAGGTGCGGGTGCCCGTCGAGTGTCGGGTCGGCGAAGAGAACGACGGTTGGCGCGTCACGAACGTCACGCTCTCGTTCGAACGAGGGACTGCATTCGTGAGCGATTTGGTCGACGCCACCCGGCTGGTCGAGGACCTCGCTCCGTACGTGACCGATCCGGCGCACCGTCGGGAGCTGAGTCACATCGTGGCGGAACTCGACGCAGTGTGGGCATTGACGAAACGCAACGTCACCCAGTCGGCACGCGGAGTCGCCGGTCGTGGGCCGTACATGATCAAGCTCGCGTACAGCGAGGTGTGTCAGAAGATGGGGGAGTTGGCGCTGCGCGTCCTCGAGCGCGACATCCTCACGGTCGACGGTGAAGGGCCGTTCGTGGAGGAGCGGTTGCGGTCGCTCGCGTTCACGATCGCGGCCGGGACCTCCCAGATCCAGCGCAACATCCTCGGTGAACGTGTCCTCGGCCTGCCTCGGGAGCCTCGATGAACTTCGATCTGACCGACGATCAACTCGCGCTGCGCGACGGCATCCGCGCGCTGGTTGAAGGTCGGTTTCCGATGGACCGGGTGCGCGACGGGTTCGACCGCAGTGTGCATGCCGAACTCGCCGACGCCGGGGTGTTCTCGCTGCGCGCCGACGGGTTCAGCTGGGCCGATGCGGCAGTGGTGTTCGAGGAACTCGGTCGCGGCCTGGTCCCCGGGCCGTTGGTGTGGTGCTTCGGGCGGGATCGGATCACCTCGGGGTACGACGCGTCGCTGGCCGGATCGGACCTCGTGGAGTTCCTGGGCCTCGTAGACGATGTCGTCGTCATCGATCCCCGGCGCGCGCTCGCGCTCGTGCACCCGGCCGACGTCGTCGCGGCCGGCGAACCCGAAGGCTGGCCACTCGACCCGTTGACGCCGGTATGGCGGACGGAGAAGCAGGTCATCGCCGGCGAGCCGCTGGATCTCCCGTTCGCGGATGTGTGGGACCAGGGCGCCCTGCTCACGGCTGCGTATTGCGTGGGGATGGCCGACCGCCTGACCGAGATGGCCGTCGCCTACGCGCAGGAGCGCCAACAGTTCGATCGGCCGATCGGTTCGTTCCAAGCGGTCAAGCACATCTGCGCCGACATGGCGGTGCGGGCCGAGTTGGCACGGGTGGCCACCCACGCCGCGGCGTGCGTGCTCGACGATCCGGCGACCGGCAGTCGGGCCCGGGCGTTGGCGGGCGCGAAGGTCTTGGCCGGCGAGGCCGCCATCTTGAACGGTCGCTCGGCCACGCAGGTCTACGGCGGGATGGGGTTCACCTGGGAGGTCGACGTCCACCTGTTCTTGAAACGGGCCTGGGTGTTGGAGACCCAGTTCGGGGGATCGGACCACCACGCCGATGCCTTGGCCTCCACGATGCCGGGTAGCCACGCGTGATGCCGGCGCACTCCGCCCGATGAGCGATTGGGATCCGCTCCTGGCGGACCTCGAGGTACGGCGGCAGGCGGCGCGGGCGATGGGCGGCGACGAACGCCTGGCCCGACAGCGTGAAGGCGATCGGCTCGATGCCCGGGCCCGGATCGAGGCCCTGCTGGATCCCACGTCGTTCCAGGAGATCGGTGCCCACGTCGGCGGTATCGGCCGGGGGATGACCCCGATCGCACCGGCGGACGGGCTGGTGGCCGGGCACGGCCTGATCGGCGGTCGGCCCGTGCTGGTCGGCTCCGAGGATTTCACCGTCATGGGTGGATCGATCGGCTTCGGGACGCGCGCGAAGCGCTTGCGCCTGGCCGAGCTGGCAGCGCGGGAGCGGGTTCCGCTGATCATGTTGCTGGAGGGTGCGGGCGAACGCGCCCAGAACGCCTATGAGCGCGCCCCGCATGCGCCCACCGACCTTCAGGCCCTCGTGCGCCTCAGTGGCGTGGTGCCCACGGTCGCGGTCGTGATGGGTCCGAGCGCGGGCCACAGTGCCCTGACCGCCGCACTCATGGACTTCACGATCATCGTGGAAGGTGCCGCCCTGTTTGCGGCCGGCCCACCGCTCGTCGCGGCGGCGACCGGTGAGGAGGTCACCAAGGAGGACCTCGGCGGCGCGGGCGTTCACAGCACGCGGTCGGGCGTTGCCCACAACGTTGCGGCCGATGATCGCAGTGCGCTCGATCTGGTGCGGTGCTACCTGTCGTTTCTCCCGTCGAACGCCTGGATGACGACCCCGGCGGCTCCGCCGGTGGATACGGCGCGCGTCGAAGAACTCCTCGACGCGATTCCGGCCGACCCGCGCCGACCGTACGACGCGCACCGCGTGCTCGAACTCATCGCCGATCCGGGCTCGGTCCTGGTCGTCCAGCCGGGATTTGGTCGGTCGATCATCACGGCGTTCGCCCGGCTCGGTGGTGAGGCCGTCGCCGTGGTGGCCAACAACCCCGCGGTCGAGGCGGGTGCGATCGATACCGACGCCGCCGACAAGGCTGCGCACTTCCTCGATGTCAGTGGAGCCTTTCATCTTCCGGTGGTCTTCCTCGCGGACAATCCCGGTGTGCTCGTGGGCTCGGTGGCCGAACACTCGGGGATCCTGCGCCACTCGGCCCGCATGTACGCCGCCCAGGCGCGGCTGGCAGGCCCGAAGTTCCACGTCACGGTCCGCAAGGCCTACGGATTCGGTTCGGCGCTCATGGCCATGAACCCGTTCGACGGACAGACCACGACGCTCGCGTTCCCGGGGGCGCGGCTCGGGGCGATGCCGGCCGAGAGTGGCGCCGAGTCCGCCGCCATCGAAGCCGACGTGCAGGCGATCATGGAACAGGCCGAACTGGGTGGCGCGTATTCGTCGGCGGATCACCTGAGCTACGACGACGTGATCGACCCGCGAGATCTACGCGCTGCGCTGGGCGCGGCGATGCGCCTCACCGTGCCGCGTCGCGGGGTGGCGCCTGGTCCCGTCGCACACACCGGTATCCATCCGTAACCTCCCGGGCTGCGCCGTTCTCGGCCGAGGCCGGATCAGGCCGACTGGTCGAGCTGCCGGCGCGCGAAGGCGGCGGCGGCGAGCAGCGCGGTGGTCTCGGCTTCGGATGCGGCCGGTGCCAGGAAGTTCCCGGTGGCCGTGTCACATCCGGCGGCCAGGATCCGATCCATCTGGTCGGGGGTCTCGATGCCCTCGGCCAACACGGTCACGCCGAGCATCGTGGCCAGACTCATCAGGGCGGGCAACATGGGGTCGCCGTCCGCGGCCGTTTGCACGAGCGTTCGATCCAGCTTCACGTGCGTGATGCCGTATCGGCGGACCGCGAGCGGTGACGCGTGACCGGTCCCGAAATCGTCGATCGCGATGGCGCATCCCAACGCACGGAGCCCGGCGAGTTCGGCACTGGCGCGCCGCGCCCGGTCGATGTCGGCGATGGCCTGTTCGCTGATGTCGAAACCGATGCGGGTCGGATCAATCGCGAACTTCGTCAACGCGTGCTTGACCCGTTCGACGGTTCCGGTCCACGTCAGTTGGCCGGGGCTCAGGTTGAGCCAGATCACCGGGGGCGCGATTCCGAGGTCGTCCCAGACTCGGAACTGCGCGCACGCGGTGTCGAGTACGAAGTCGCCCAACGGTGCGTCGAGCCTTGCCAACATCGCGGCATCGAGGAACTCGGCCGGGAGCAGGAGCCCGCGCTCATCGTGCCGCCACCGCACGAGGGCCTCGAGCCCGGCAATCGATTGAGTGTGCAGGTTGTAGACGGGCTGCCAGTGCACGACAAGCGCGCCCTGGTCCAGGGCGTCGCGTAGGCCGGCCTCGGTATCGAGGTGCTCGAGGACGCGAGTGCGCAAGGCGTCGTCGTACACGACGTACCGGTCGCGGCCGCGCGCCTTGGCCACGTACATCGCGGCGTCTGCATCCCGCAGTACGGCTTCGGGCGTTTCGGTCGCCTCGCTCGCGAGCGCGACGCCAATGCTGGTGCCCACGCTCACGGTGTGCCCGTTCGGCGTGAACGGAGGTGCGAACGCGTCTCGGACCCGCTCGGCCATGGCGATCGCGGCGTCGACGTCTTCGAGTTCCTCGCAGCAGATCACGAACTCGTCGCCACCGAAGCGAGCGACCGAATCCTCGGGGCGGACGGTGGCGGTGAGTCGGTCGGCGACCTCCCGCAGGAGTGCATCTCCGACGGCGTGTCCGAGCGAGTCGTTCACCGCCTTGAAGTGGTCGACGTCGAGGAACAGGACCGCGACGCTCTGGGTGCGGCGCCGGGACCGATCGAACGCGTGGGCCAAGCGGTCGAGGAGCAACGCACGATTCGGAAGTCCGGTGAGGCCGTCGTGGAGCGACTGGTGGAGCAGTGCTTGCTGCGCCTCGCGCCGGTCGCCGACATCGTGGAAGTGCGCGACGAACCCGGCGATGTGGGGATCGTGGCGGAGATCCCGAACGTTCACGTCCATCCAGCGGTACCCGCCGTCCCGGTGAAGTGCCCGCACTTCGAGACTGAACCGGCCGTCGGTTCGGCCCGCGATCGCATGCCAGCGTTCGAGCCAACTCTCAAGATCTTCGGAGTGGATCAAGTCGAACGGATGAAGCCCGCAGAACTCTTCGGGGGTATACCCGAGTACCTCCCGCACCGCGGGACTGGCGTACCGGATGTACGCCCCGGCGTCGATGATGCAGACGACGTCGACCGCGTGCTCCATGAGCGCGCGGTAGCGCTCTTCGCTCTCGCGGAGCGCGATCTCGGCGCGCTTCTGGTCCGAGATGTCGCTGGAGGTCAGGGCGATGCCGTCGTCGACCTTGACGACCTGCTCACGAATCCAGAGGACTCTGACGCTGGGGTCTCCGGCGGCATATTCCGCGAGTTCGGGCACCCCGGTCTCGACGACTCGCCGGTACCGTTGCAGGAGGGCGTTCTTGTAACTGACCGGAAAGCTCGCATCGATCCGGGTTCCCAGCATTGCTTCGATCGGGAATCCGAACATCGACGCCGCGTTGGTGTTGGCCGCGGTGATGGTGAAGTCGACGATCTCACCCGCCGCGTCGCGCACGGCGTCCATCAGGATCAGCGAATCGAGGCTGGCTTCACTCGCGGCGCGGAATCGGTCCTCACTGAGCGCCAATGCCGCCTCGGTCCTGCGGCTCTCGGTGATGTCCTCGGCGTGGGCGACCAGGTAGGCAATCGAGCCGTCGGCCGCACGCGTGGCACCAACGTGGAATCGGGCGGCGACCTCGGTACCGTCGGCATGCCGAAATGTGGTCTCGCGTACGAAGGTCTCGAAGGCACCGGATTCGAGGGAGCAGCCGATTGCGCACTTTGAGACGATGGTCGGGATGTGCGACCTCGACGAAGGTCGTGATGGTGATGTCGTCGCGCTCCCGGCCGAGCAGGCGACACATCGTCTCGTTGACGTAGACGATCGTTCCGTCGGGCCGCCCGACCGCAATGCCCACGGGGGAATGCTCGAACACCAGGTGAAAGGGTTCGGAGGTCGCGAGGAGGTCTGGTGCGTCGTGCATGACGCGGTCATTGTGCCCGCCCTCCGGTCCGAATACCAGGCACCGACCGCTCGTGAGAGGCCCGTACGGAAACCTCAGGCGAGCTTGCGAACCTTCCAGATCTCCTCGGCCGGCCAGCGCCGCGCCCAGCGCGCGTGCGCATAGTCGGTGTAGGTGCTGGTTGCGTCGGCCGGCGCTTGGATCTCGATGAGGTCTTCGACCACGAAGCCGTGGCGGGCAAAGAGCCGGATCCAGTCGCCATGGGGAATCTGGAAATCGACCGTGCCGTCACCCCAGTCGAACGCGCGGGCGCCGAAGTAGGGGGTGCGCAGCTTCTTGGTGATCGGAGCGTCAGGGTCGTCCGGAGGAAAGCAGAGGTATCGCAGCAAGGTGGAGAGGTTGAAGACGAACCGACCACCCGCTCTCGTGATGCGCGCGACCTCGGGAACGGCCGAGTCGGGATCGCAGAAACTCATCGCGCCGTGGTCGCAGAACACCAGATCGAAGGAGGCGTCACGAAACGGGGTCGCGGTTGCACTCGCGCAGACGAGGGGCATACGCAGGTCCGCGTCGTCGAGGTTGGTGACGGCGTGCCGGAGCTGACCGAGCGAGAGGTCGAGGCCGGTCCGACGAGCGGCCGGGGCCGCGACCCCGATGGAGTGTTGGGCGGCTCCACATCCCAGTTCCAGGACATCGAGGCCCGTCAGGTCGCCGACGGCACCCAGCTCGGCTTCGGGGATTCCCCACACGCCCCAGCGGCCCAATCGGTCGAGCTGATCCCGGTGCGCGGCCTGGTAGTCGTCCGCATCGTCGTCCCAGAACGCGCGGTTGGTGCGTTCGTACCGTTGGATGCGGTCCGTCACTGTGCAGTCGACCGCGCCAGCTCGATCAGACAGTCGGCCACGAGCGCAGGCTGCGAAAGGAAGGGGCTGTGGGAGGTCGGCCATTCGACGGTCGTCGTGCAGCGAGCCGCGAGGTCCCGCTGGAGCGCGGGGGTCACGGCGCGATCGTCGGTGCACACTGCGTAGGTACTCGGACGCTCGCGCCAGGCCGCTACCCGCGGCGACTGACCGAAACCGTCCATGCGCTCGGCGGTGAGCTGCGCGACCGCACGGGCCGCGTCCGCTTCGTCGCAGTCGTGGAAGAACGCATCGACCGCCGCGTCGGGGTCGATGGTGAGTGTGTCCCCGTCGACCCGGATGGCTCGCTGCAGCGCATTCTCGTCGCCGCCGGTCGCGTCGTTGACGATCATCGTCTCGTGGGTGTCGATCGGGAACGCACTGATGTACACGAGGTGGCGCACCGCGTCGTGGGTGCCGGCGTCGGTGATCGCGGCTCCGCCGTAGGAGTGCCCCACCAGGATTGCCGGAGTGTCGAGTGCATCCAACGCCGTGCGCACCGCATCGCCGTGACCATGCAGGTCCGTGAGCGGAGCGGTGTCGGCTCCGTGGCCGGGGAGGTCGAGGGCCACGACGGGCTGCCCGCGCTCGGTGAGGATGTCCACGACCGGATCCCAACACCACGCGCCGTGCCAGGCACCGTGGACGAGGACGATGGATACCGCCATGATGCGCTCCGGGGTCAGGGGTGGCGAGACGCGGGTGCCTCGCCGGTCAGGCCGTGGGGTTCAGTTCCGTGATCTTGACCGGACCGTCGTGTACGGGGATCGGCCGTCGGGCCGTCGCCTTGGGCGACACATCCCAACCGATCGCTTCGGAGCGGAGGGCGCCGACCGTGCACCGCTCCCGGGGGCGGATCGCGTAGGGGTCATACCGAAAGAATCGCATCGCGTTCTCGTGGGTCATCGCGTTGATCTCGGCATCGGTGAGGTCGGTGGCCGCAAACTCGGCGCCGAGTGTCTCGGGGGCGGTCGGCCAGTTCGCGTCCGAATGGGGGTAGTCGATCTCGACGGTGATGCGATCGACGCCGATCTCGCGAGCGAGTTTCACCCCGACTTCATCGTTGATGTAGCAGAGCATCACGTGCTCGAGGAACACCTCACTCGGCATCTTGGATCCGAAGTCGGCACCCGTCCAGGATTTGTGGATGCGGTACGAGTGGTCGATGCGTTCGAGGAAGTACGGGATCCAGCCGATCCCGCCTTCGGACAACGCGACGGTGATGTCGGGGAACTTCTTGAACACGGGGGAGTGGATCAGGTCGGCTGCGCACTGGACGATGTTCATCGGTTGCAGGGCGATGAGCACGTCGATCGGCGCATCGACCGATGTCATCACCAACTTTCCCGACGAGCCGATGTGCATGCAGACGACGGTGCCCTCGTCGGAACAGGCCTGCCAGAACGGGTCCCAATAGTCCGAGTGCAGGCTCGGGCGGTTCAGCGGCTCGGGGTTCTCGGGGAACGTGATGGCATGACAACCCTTCTTGGCCACCCGGCGAACCTCGGCGGCGCAGGCCTCGGCGTCCCAGATCATCGGGATCGCGAGCGGGATGAACCGATCGGGCGCGTGGCCGCACCACTCGTCGATGTGCCAATCGTTGTACGCCTGCGCGAGCACTCGCGCGGTGTCCTTGTCTTCCAGCGTGGCAAAGAGCCGACCCGCGAAACCAGGGAGGCTCGGGAAGTTCATCGAGCCGAGGGTGCCGTTGGCGTTCATGTCGAGGAGGCGCTTCTCGACGTCGTAGCAACCTGGTCGGATCTCGTCGAACGATGTCGGGTCGATGCCGTATTCCTCTTTCGGTCGACCCGCCACCGCATTGAGACCGATGTTGGGCACCTCAATCGTCTGGAACCTCCAGACGTCGGTGCCGTCGTCCTTGCGGATCAACTTGGGTGCGATGTCTTGGTACTTGGCCGGCAAGTGGGCGTCGAACATGTTGGGCGGCTCGACGATGTGGTCGTCCACGCTGACGATGATCATGTCGTCGATCTGCATCGCTGCTCCTTGGATCCGGCGGAGCCTGCAGGGTACCCGCCGTTCCCCACCCCGCAGCGTTTGGCGGGATTCGGGGCGCGGGCCGCGCTGAGGCGCCAAACGTCGGATTGTGGGGAGGGTCAGGTCACGGGTGGGGCAACCGGCTGGATCTCGATCGTGTCGACCCGGGCGTGGGCCGGGGCGGTGAGCGCGTGGATGACCACGTTCGCGATGTCGGCGGGCTGCATCGTATTGAAGTGACGTTGGATGCCGAACCGGGGCCAGAGATCCAGCAGGTGCTCGAAACTGCCGGGCTTCCAACCGTCGGCGAAGTCGGTGAGCAGGGTGGGCCCGACCCGAACGACCGTCGTGCGGATTCCGCGGCCCTCGGTCTCCATGTCGATGACGCGCGCGACGGTCTCGAGCGCCGCCTTGGTGGCGCTGTAGCCGATCATTCCCGGGCGGGGCATCCGCGCGGTGTCGGACGAGATGAAGACGATGTCGCCGCGGCCCGCGTCGAGCATCGGGCCGAGCGCTCGGCGGCTGCACAGCAGGGGACCCAGCAAGTTGGTGTCGATCTCTCGTTGCAGCGCGTCGGCGTCGGTGTCGACGAGGAGTCCGGGGATCGCGAGCCCGGCGTTGTTGACGAGCGTGTCGCACGGTCCGAGTTCGGATGCTGCGGCATCGAAGAACGCGTCGACCGATCCGGGCTGGGTCACGTCGAGATGGTGAGCGAAGGCGTGGCCGCCCTCGATGTCCACGAGCTTGGCCGTGGTCGCGAGGGCATCGATCCGGCGACCACCGAGCGCCACCGACCACCCGAGTCGACCCAGACCGACCGCGATGGCTTGGCCGATGCCACTGGCCGCGCCCGTCACGACTGCAATGCGTGAAGTGGTCATCGGGCCCACGCTACGACGGGTCCCGCCGCGGCGATCAAATCCTCCGTGCGGGACCAGTCGACGTCGTCGCCCCAGCGGAGCCAACGCAGTGGGAGCTTCAGGGTTCGAGCGAGGGTGGTGACCTCGGCGGTGACATCGTCGACCGAGCCCGACTCGGAGTGGACGACGCATACCGTCGGGGTGCCCTGGGCTGCCGACACGAGGGCGACGGCCGCGGCAATCCCGGGCTGGTCGTACGCGGGCACGATCACGCTGCCGAGCCGGTCGGTCGGAAACGTGCGGGCCACCCAGAGGCCGGCGAGACCAGGTTGGGCGACGACCCGTTCGTCCGGGCCGAGTGACTGCTTCAGGTCGGAGACCGCCCGGGCGGGGTGACGGGGGAAGGAGTCGTCGACGTATCCGCGCTGCGCGACGGAGGCAATCCGCGAGTACAACTCGTTCGGGACCGGCAGAAACGGCCGCGGTGCCGACGAGGTCATGACGGTGTCGATTGCGTCAGGTTCGGGAAGCACCTCGACCCGACGGGTCAACGTGAGCCGGTCGTCGGGTGATTCCGCAGGATCGAGCCCGATCGTGACCAACACGTCGAACGCGGCGAAGCCGAGCAGATCGAAGTCGTCGCGTTGCAGACCACACGTCCCCATGTGATGGGGGTTGTCCCACGGGTAGATGCCCTTGACGCCCCACGTGTTGGCCACCGGCGCACCCAGATGCTCGGCCAGCGCGTGTACCGCCGCGACCGCACGAGCGGCCTCGGGTCCGACGAGCATCGCGACGCGCGTCCCGGTGGTGCCGAGATCGGGCCGCGGCTCGACCCCGACCTGCATGTGGGGGGTCATCGTGTCGAGTGCCGGCGGTGTCGGGACAGACTCGAAGCATCCGGCCAGATCGGAGGAGAGCGGTCGGAGTTCCGAGGACAGCACGCTCGGAATCGTCTCACACCCACCGCATCACCCGGTTCGGTAGGGTCCGCGCCGTGAATCGACGAGTGTGTGTCGCCGGGGTCGGATGGGCCGACGGCCCCAAGACGCCGGATCTGACCGCGATGGGGTTGCAGGCCCAAGCATTCGGCCGCGCGACGGCCGACGCGGGGTTGACGAAATCCGACATCGACGGGCTCGCATCGGCGGGATACGGGGGGATGCACGAAGTGCAACTCGCCGAGTATCTCGGGCTGACACCGCACTGGCTCGATTCCACGAGTTGTGGCGGATCGAGCTTCGAGTTCCATGCACTCCATGCGTACCGGGCGATCCAGGCGGGCGATGTCGACACCGTGGCGATCGTCTATGGAAACAACGAACTCTCGACCGCCGGACGATCGCTGGGGACCGGACGGTCGGGTGGTGGCGGCGCCGCAGCGATGCCGTACCCGATGAGTTTCGAACTGACCACGGGGCTCACCCTCGTGGGCGCGTACGCGATGGCCGCGCAACGCCACATGCATCAGTACGGCACCACGGCGGAGCAGCTCGCCTCGATCGCGGTCCAGACCCGAGAACACGCGGCGCGCAACCCCCACGCGATGTACCGGGACCTGATCACGGTGGACGACGTGCTCGGTTCGAAACTCGTGGCTGATCCGCTGCACAAACTCGACTGTTGTGTCGTGTCGGACGGTGGGTGTGCACTGATCCTCACGACCGAGGAACGCGCTCGTGATCTCGGTCGGCCGTTGGTGTACGTCCGGGGTGCCGCGGCCGGGATGACCCATCATTCGATCCAGGGAATGCCCGATCTCACGGTGACAGCCGGCGCGGTGACCGGACCCAAGGCTTTCGCCGAAGCCGGGATCGGCCCCTCCGACGTCGACACGTTCCAGATGTACGACTCGTTCACCTACACAGTGCTGGTCTGTCTCGAGGATCTCGGGTTCGCCCCGAAGGGTGAGGGTGGGGCCTTCGCCGCATCCGGGGCGCTGCGCCTGGGTGGAGCACTCCCGACCAATACCGACGGCGGAGGGTTGTCGGCGACGCATCCCGGGATGCGTGGTCTGTTTCTCCTGTGTGAGGCGACTCGCCAACTGCGGGGTGAGGCCGGAGACAGCCAGGTGGCCGGCGCCGAGATCGCCGTCGCGCACGGCAGCGGCGGATGGTTGTCCACGATGGGCACCGTGGTCCTCGGAACGGAGCCGGTATGAGCGACGAGACCGGCGTGCCGAGTTATCTGATTCCCCGCATCTCGCCCGAGGCGGCCGAGTTCTTCGCGGGGACGGTACGAGGCGAGCTCCGGGTCCAGCGCTGTGCGAGCTGCGGGCTTCACCACCACTATCCGCGCATGTTCTGTCCGCACTGTGGGTCCGATGAACTGACCTGGGTCACCGCATCGGGACGGGGAACGGTCCATTCCTTCACCGTGATTCGTCAGCAGGGCATTCCGATGTTCAAAGAGCAGGTTCCGTTCGTCGTCGCGTTGGTGGATCTGGACGAACCCGGCGCTCGCTTTATCGCTCAGTTGCCGACCGTCGCTCCCGAGCACGCGGTGATCGACATGCGGGTGCAGGTCCGATTCCGGCCGGCCAGCGAGGACATGGCGTTCGTCGAGTTCGAGCCGCATGAGTGATCCCAGCTCGGACTCCGTGGCGCTCGACGGGCGTGCGTTGGGCCGTCGAGGTACCGAGACGCGTCAGCGGCTCCTCGACGCGACGGCGACGCTGCTGGAAGACAATGGCCTGCGCGAGTTGCGAGTGGCCGACATCGCTCGAGCCGTTCAGGTGTCGCCGGCGACGTTCTATCAATACTTCCGTGACGTCGAGGCCGCGGTGCTGGCACTGTCGGCGCGGGTCGGCGAAGAGACCGCCTCGTTGACCGGTCTCCTGGCGGAGGACTGGGACGGACCCGATGGGCTGGACCGGGCGCGGCGGCTGGTCGAGGAGTTCATCGCGAACTGGGACCAGCATCGGGCGGTGCTGCGGACCCGGAACCTCGCCGCCCAGGAGGGCGACGATCGATTCCGTGCGGTGCGGAATGACGCGTTGCGTCCGTTGACCGAAGGCATCGCGGCCAAGGTGGCCGCGCGGACCGAGACCGGATTGGCGCCCTACGCGGCGGCCGCCGCGATGGTCTCCATGCTGGAACGGATGGCGGCCTTCCACACGGACCTCACCGCGTACGGAACGTCGCGGGCCGAGGTCGTGGAGACGAGCGCGCGGATTCTGCACCACACGGCGACGGGGTCGACCGTTCGCTGATCGGTGGCCGGGTCAGCCCGCGGGGTGGGCAGTGAACTCGATCTCGTGCTTGAACACCCGCTCGAAGAGCTCGCGCTTGCGGCGGGCACCCCAGAGTTCCAGCTCGGGATCGCCATTGCTCTTGACGTGCAACAGGACGAGTTCCGGTCCGATCCGGACCTGGAACCCGGTGACCACCTGCTTGCGGCCGCGGTCGAGACCGTCCGCGATCCGGAGGAGCGCGACGAGTTTGCGGACCCGATCCCGTTGATCGGGATCGAGGTTGCCCACGAGGTCGGCATTGGACTTGGGTTCGCCGCGTCGGTGCCATCGCACGAGGGCCGTGAGCTCGGTGATCGCTGCAGGCGTCAGGCCCCGAAGGCGTCCGTTCTGCACCAGGTACGCCGCGTGACGCTCGTGCCCTTCGTGGGCGACGTGCTCGCCGATGTCATGCAGAATCGCGGCGTACTCGAGCAACTCGCGGTCCTCGTCGGGGAGGTGATGGAGCTCGCGGAGCTGATCGAACAACTCGAGTGCCAGCATGGCCACGTGTCGCGAGTGATCTGCCGGCCACGAGCATCGGCGGGCCAATGACTGCACCGACGCGCGGCGAATGGCGAAGGGATCGTCGGACCAGTCCTCGGGGTCGTGCCGGCCGATGGCGTCGAGCACCATGCCCTCGCGCAGGGCCCACTCGCTGACGGTCATCTCGTCGACTTCGAACAACTCCATCGCGATCGAGACCAACTCGACACCGGCCACGATGAGATCGACGCGCTTGCCGTCGAGGCCGTCGAACTTCTTCCGCTGCGCGCTGGTCGAGGCGAGGATGTCGTCGCGGAGCGCGTCGAGTTCCTCGCGGGTGAACGAGAGGTGGTGGAAGGTGCGCGGCATCGACGCATCGCGGCGAGCCGCGATCATGTGGCCGAGGTCCTCGATCGTGCCACTACTGCCGATGGCCATCTTGGGTTCGAGCATGCCGACTTCGACCGCGCGTGGCCCGAGCACGTCGATGATGTGTTTGCGGAGCCGGCGACGGTCCGACTTGTCGATGGGATCGGATCGCACGAAATCCGCCGTCAGGCGAGCCACCCCGAGCCGTTCGCTGGTGGCCCAGGTGAGGCCCGAGATGTCTCCGACCATGATCTCGAGGCTGCCGCCTCCGAGGTCGAAGCAGACGGCCGGCGCCGGATCGATCGTGACGGCCGCGCGAATCGCGGTGAAGATCAGACGCGCTTCTTCCAGTCCGTCGATGGCGTCGGCATCGACGCCGGCTTCGGTGGCGATCCGATCGAGGATTTCGTCGCCGTTCGTGGCTGTCCGGAGCGCGCTCGTCGCGCACGCAAGAAGTTCGGTCGCCCCGGCGGCCTCGGCGAGCAGGCGAAATCGGCGCATGGTGGCAACTGCCGCGTCGGCCGCCTCCGGAGTGATGATTCCCTCGCGACTCACGACGTCGCCGAGGCGCAACATCTCCTTCTCGCCGCTGATGGGCGTGAAGCTGCCGTCTGGATGCACGTCGGCGATCACGAGGTGGAACGAGTTGGAGCCGAGGTCGACGGCGGCGATACGCACGCTGAAATGGTACGACGACACCAGCCCCGCTCCGGACCAGGGCGCGGCCACGTAGTCTCTGGCACACCGAGCGGCCGCTGCGGTCGTGGGATGAGCAGAGACGAGCGAGGTACGTGAGATGTCGGTGACAGGCGAACATCGGATGCTGATCGACGGTGAACTCGTGGAGGCCGAGTCCGGCGCGACCTACGCCAACGTGAACCCGGCGACCGAGGAAGTCATCGGTCAGGTGGCCGACGCTGCCGCACCGGATATGGATCGCGCGATTTCCTCGGCGCGGCGCGCCTTCGACGAGTCGGAGTGGGCGACGAACCCGGAGCTGCGCATCCGCGGGTTGCGCCAACTCCACGAAGCGCTCAACAAGGAACGCGAAACGTTGCGACCCCAGATCGTCGCCGAGGTCGGGGCACCGATCATGCTCACGTACGCCGTCCAGATGGACTCCTGCATCGACGACATGGAGTGGGACATCGAGTGCATCAACCGAATCGAGTGGGAGTACGACCTTCCGATCCACGAATTCTTCGGGATGCGCAGTGCCCGCCGGGTGGTGCGCGAGCCCATCGGAGTGGTCGGTGCGATCACGCCGTGGAACTTCCCATTCATGCTGAACCTGTCGAAGATCGTCCCCGCACTCGCGGCCGGCAACAGTGTGGTGCTCAAGCCGGCACCGGACACGCCGTGGAGCGCGACCTTCATCGGCAAACTCGTCGCCGAGTACACCGACATCCCGTCGGGCGTTTTCAACGTCGTGACCTCGGGTGATCCCGCGACGGTCGGGCAGATGCTCACCGACGACCCGCGGGTCGACATGATCTCGTTCACCGGATCGACCGCGGTCGGGAAACGCATCATGGCCGGCGGCGCCGAGACGTTGAAGCGGGTCTTCCTGGAACTCGGCGGCAAATCGGCCAACATCGTGCTCGACGATGCCGACCTCGCCGCGCAGGCCGGTATGGGCGCGATGGTCTGCATGCACGGCGGTCAGGGATGCGCGATCACCACCCGGATGTTGCTGCCGCGCTCGCGGTACGACGAAGGCGTCGAGCTACTGAAGGCCGCATTCGAGGGGTGGAGCTACGGGGACCCGACCGATCCCGCCAACATGCAAGGGCCGCTGATCAACGCGCGCCAGCGGGACCGCGTGCTCGGTTACATCGAACAGGGAAAGGCCGAAGGTGCCCGGCTGCTGGTCGGTGGCAACCGACCGCCACAGTTCGAGAAGGGCTACTACGTCGAACCCACGTTGTTCGTGGACGTCGACCCGGATTCGACACTCGCCCAGGAAGAGATCTTCGGACCGGTGCTCTCGGTGATCCCGTACGAGACCGATGACGACGCCGTCCGCATCGCCAACAACTCGAAGTACGGACTTTCGGGTGCGGTGAACGGCAAGGATCTCGACCGCGCCTACGGCATTGCGAAACGAATCCGTACCGGCACGATTGCCGTCAATGGCGGCCAGTGGTTCGGTCCCGACTCGCCGTTCGGTGGGTACAAGCAGAGCGGCCTCGGTCGCGAGCACGGCATCGCCGGCTTCGAGGAGTACCTCGAGACGAAGACGATCGGTCTGCCGGCGCCCGAGTAGGCGGGAAGGTCTCGGGATCCTGACGGCAGGACCGAGCGACCTAATGTCGGGCGCCATGGCGACCCTGATCCTGTTGCGTCACGGCCAGAGCGAGTGGAATCTGGCGAACCTCTTCACCGGCTGGGTCGATGTCGACCTCACCGAGAAGGGTGAGGTCGAGGCGGTTCGTGGGGGCGAGTTGATGCTCGGAGCCGACGTCCTGCCCGCGGTGGTGCACACGTCGTTGCAGAAGCGCGCCATCCGCACTGCCGAGCTCGGGCTGGCGGCGTGTGACCGCAGCTGGATTCCGGTGCGGCGGTCGTGGCGGCTCAACGAGCGCCACTACGGCGCGCTGCAAGGCAAGGACAAGAAGGAGACCTCGGAGCAGTACGGCGCCGATCAGGTCAAGATCTGGCGTCGATCCTTCGACGTTCCGCCACCGGTGCTCGAGTGGGACGCCTCGGCCGATCCTCGCTACTGCGAACTGCCCCCGGATGTGATTCCGGGATCGGAATGCCTGGCCGACGTCCTGGCCCGCATGCTCCCGTACTGGTACGACGGGATTGCCCCGGATCTGGTGGCCGGGCGCACCACGCTCGTCGCGGCCCACGGCAACTCGTTGCGCGCGCTGGCGATGCATCTCGAGGGGCTCACGCCGGATGAGGTCCTGGAACTGAACATCCCGACCGGCCAGCCACGCGTGTACGAGCTCGATGATCGTCTGGCCGTCCGGAGCTGGCGGTATCTCGACCCCGAGTCGGCGGCGGCGGCGGCCGAGGCAGTGAGCAGACAAGCCGGCTGACGACCGACGGCTTCGGTCGGCGACCCAAGGCCCGCGGTAGGGAGGAATCCCCATTCCCACTACCGCGGGCCTCACGTCGTCCAACCACACCCGGAGGTCCGCGAGCTGGAGGACGGACCTGCGGCCTTCATTGCAGCACGGTCGATGTCGTCGTCACTCGGCTGCGACCCGAGGGTCAGGTTTTTGCGGAAATCAGTTCGCGGGACCGGGCGAATCTTTGTGAAGTTCAATCTGGCCTTCTTCGGGCTGGTCCATGCGCCGACCTCGGGTTCATGACAATGACGCAGGTGGCAGCTCCCATCGACGCGGTCGGTTCCGACAGCCCGGTTGCGGGCGAGGCCCGACTGGTCGGGATCCGAGGGACCGCGACTCCGACCTTGGAGGTCGTGGACCGGCGCCGATCGCAGCTCTGGACCCTCGTGTTCGCCGGCCTGGTGTGTCTCTCGGTCAGTGTCGCGATCCTGGCCACGGGAAAAGGTCGTGATCTCGGGATCGCGAACACAGTCCAGTTCAGAGCGGGAACGGTGCTCCTCGTCGTCGCGCTGGCGTTCTACGTCGTCGAGAAGGAGCGTCATCTCCGGCGGCTGGCCCACTTGCTCGTTGATGAGCGCGTGAAGGCAACTGCGGCGTCGGAACGGCTCAAAGAGCTGGAATCCTTGCATGCGGCCGGAACTGCGATGAACTCGGTACTCGTCATCGAAGAAGTGCTGCGGGTGATCCTCTCGAGTGCCTTCGAACTGCTGCAGCCGGTCAGTGGTTCGATCATGCTGCTCCAGGGCCCCGACACCATGGTGGTGGTCTGCAAGATCGGACGCAGCCTGGATCTCCCGGACCGGACCCGCGTCGGTGAAGGGCTGGAGGGGAGAGTGGCGCTGCAGCGCGTTCCGACGTTGGTGCGAGGGACCGCAGCCGATGGCCGGAGTCTGCCGACCGAGTGCGCGATCTGCGCACCGCTCGTCCATCGCGGTGAGTTGTTGGGCACGATCACCCTCAGCGGGTCGGCGGAACGGGTGTACTCGGATTACGACCTCCAATCGGTCTCTTTGTTCGCCGGACACGCTGCGGTTGCGATAGCGAACTCACGGCTGAATGCGAGCGAACTCGAACTCCATCGCCGGTTGGAGGCAGCCTTGTCCCGATAGGGCGCGTTCTATCAAACTCAGTCCATCCTCAGGTACCCGCAACACATGCGTGATCCTGGTGCGATTCAAGGGTGAACGAGAGATCCTGGTTTCGATCAAATGGTTCAACAGAGAGGCAGGGGGAAAGGCTCAAAAGGCATGAACCTCAAAGAGGCAGCGTCGGTCCTTGGCGTCCACTATCAAACGGCCTACAAATGGGTGCGTACCGGCGAGTTGGTCGCAGTGCGCGTCGGCGGCCGATACGAGGTTTCCGACGCCGCGATCGATCGGTTTCGTGCTCGTCGACGTGCATTTCATGCCGCCGAGTTGCCCGAGGAAACCGGTACGAGGCCAGTCACCGAATCCGAAGACGTCCTCGAAGAGTTCGAGTCGATGTTGGGCGAGCCCTTCGTGGGGTTGCGGTCGGTGACCCGATTCGCGGTCCGGCGGGCGGCGGAGATCTTCGGTGGCGCGTGCGCGATCGCGATCTTCGATGAGGACGGCAATCCGAAATGTCTGGAGGTCGACCATCCGAATCCCGGCTACGCGACCCTGATCGGCTCCCTGGTGGAAACCTTCGGTACCGTGACCCAGACGCCCGGTTTCGCATTCTCGGCGTTCGACGAACAGAAGGTCCTTCGGATCAGTCACGTACCGCAGGATCTGCTCCGCAGTCAGCTTCGGCAAGAACTTCAACAGCATCTCAGTCTGTATCCGATCCGTTGCCTGCTCTCGGTCCCGATCCTCGTCGAGGGTGAACCACGCGGCGCGCTCACCTGTACCCGCAGCGACGCAGACCGCCCACACTCCGATGAAGACGAAGCCCTGTGCGTCCAGATGGCCGAACGGGTCGGACGGTTGATCGCGACCGCTGAGGATGTCGAGATTGCGGTGAACGTGCGTCACCGACTCACTCGTGGTCTCTCACGGATGGTCGAAGTCCCTCATCAGCCGGTCAGCGAGACCGACCTGGCGACGCTGTTCGATCGCGTGGCCGCGCGAGTGGACTTACCGGTTGCGGTCATGGACGAGAATCGTGTGCTGCTCGCGGTGAACTCTGAGTTCGAGCGATTCAGCGGCGTCGTCGGGAATCCCATCGGGCAGCTGTTCGAGACGGTCGTTCATCCGGTGGACCGGGCTGCCGACCGCGCGAGCTTCGATCGACTCGTCACCGGGGAACTGGATTTCACCGATGTCACTCTGCTCCGGCAGCAATCGGATGGGTCCGGCGCGATGTACACCTCGCACCGGGCTGCGGTTCGGGCGCCGGACGCGTCGCTTCGGTATCTCGTCTCGGTCGCGCGGCTGTACCGGGTGCCCGGCGACGGTTCACTCGCGGACTGGCCCGCCTTCGGCGAAGCAATCCCGTTCCCGTCGGCCTGAGCGTCGCGACCCTTCCATTCTCCAGAATTCAATTCGGCACGGTTCGTCCTTCGGAGTCGTATAGAGACACCGATGGGTAGATATGGAGTTCGGGCGACGACTCGGTGGCCGGATACCCCACTTGGGGCCGGCCGCTTCACTGTCGAGGCCGGCTCTGGTGCTGGTGGCACTGCTCGCACTCGCCACCGCAGCGCTGATCGGGGTCACGCACGACAGTCATCGAGAGCCACCTTCGGCGGTCGCGTCGGCACCTGACCGACGATCACCCCAGCCGCGGGTCGCACCCCAGCCCGTCGTCGTACTCGCCGCAGCGGTTCGATCGACCGTCGAGAGCCCACCAACGACGGCTGCGCCTCCGGTTCCGGATCCCCAATGGTCCTGTCCCGCGGCATTGGCCTATTTGGCCGTGCACCAGGCTCCCGGATTCGTCGGCTCGTGCGGCCCTGGTTCCGCGCTCGGCCACTATGGGTACACCTGCTGGAACATCGCGCTGCACTGTCCGGATGGGGCCCGCATCATTCACATTGCGTGTCCGGCCCCATTCGTCTACATGAACGAGG
>JAENVU010000239.1 GCA_016650415.1 Acidimicrobiia bacterium | reverse complement strand
GTGTTCACCGGCGAGATCACCGAGGCGCTCCAGGGCGCCGGCATCGTGTTCTCGAACTGGCACGAACTCGACGACGACGACCGCAAGTATCTCGTGGAGGTCTTCCAGGCCCGGGTGTTTCCCGTCCTGACTCCACTCGCGGTCGATCCCGCCCATCCGTTCCCGTACATCTCGAACCTGTCGCTGAACCTGGCCGTCAAGGTGATCGACCCTTTGACCGGCGAGCAACGATTCGCCCGCGTCAAGGTTCCACCGTTACTGCCACGGTTCATCGTCATGCCCGACGGCGAACGGTTCGTTCCGTTGGAGCAGGTCATCGCCGCGCATCTCGACCAACTCTTCCCGGGCATGACCGTCGCCGCGCATTACCCCTTCCGGGTCACGCGCGACGCCGACTTCGAACTCGACGACGAGAACGAAGACCTGCTCGAGGCCATCGAGAGCGTCCTGAACCTGCGCAAGCGGTCGGGCCACGTCGTGCGGCTCGAGATCGACGCAACCATGGCGGACGACATACGTGAGCTCCTCGTCCGCGAGCTCGAACTGGCCGCCGCCGATGTCTTCGTCGTCGACGGCCCCCTCGATCTCTCGGGCCTGTGGACCTTGTACGCGGTCGATCGGCCCGAACTGAAGGACGAGCCGTGGGTCCCCCAGACCCAGGGAGCACTCGCCCGCCACGACCAGCCCGCCGACATCTTCCGCGCCCTCCGGTCCGGCGATGTTCTGGTGCAACACCCGTACGACTCGTTCGCGACCAGTGTCGTCGACTTCGTCGAGCAGGCGTCGAGAGATCCCCAGGTGCTCGCGATCAAGCAGACGCTGTACCGAACCGGCAGCCAGCAGAGCGCGATCGTTGATTCGCTCGTGCGCGCGGCCCAGGCCGGCAAACAGGTCGTCGCGCTCGTGGAGCTGAAGGCCCGGTTCGACGAAGCCGTCAACGTCGAACGGGCACGCGAGCTCGAAGAGGCCGGCGTTCACGTGGTGTACGGGCTCGTCGGCCTCAAGACCCACACCAAGGTCCTGCTCGTGGTGCGCGAGGAAGCGGCCGGTATCCGGCGCTACTGCCATGTCGGAACCGGCAACTACAACGCGGTGACCGCCAACCTGTACGAGGACCTCGGACTGCTCACCGCGGATCCCGAGATCGGCGAGGACCTCACCGAGTTGTTCAACTCACTGACCGGCTACTCCCGCGCGCCGCACTATCGCCAGCTCCTCATCGCGCCACACGGGCTCCGCGATGGCGTCCTGCAACGCATTGACGCGCAGGGTGCGCTCGGATCCGCCGGACGCATCGTCATGAAGATGAACGCGCTGGTGGATCCCGAGATGATCGACGCGCTGTATGCCGCATCCGGCCGGGGAACGCCCATCGAGTTGTTGGTACGCGGGATCTGTTGTCTGCGACCTGGGATCCCGGGCCGTTCGGAGACCATCCGGGTGCGCTCGCTTCTCGGTCGGTTTCTCGAACACTCCCGGATCTTCTGCTTCGGCGCCGACGCCGATACGGCCGAATACCTGATCGGCTCCGCCGACATCATGCCGAGGAACCTCGATCGGCGAGTGGAGGCGATCGTGCCGGTCCGCGCCCCGGCACTCCGTCACCGGCTCGGAGAGATCCTCGAGGTCGAACTCGCCGACGACACCCAGGTCTGGGAACTCGACGCGGATGGCGAGTGGGCACGAGTTCCCCGCGTCCACGGAGTCAACGCGCACAAGGTCCTGATGGATCGCGCCCTCCGCCAGGCCCACGAGCCACGAACCGAGAACCGTGGCTGACGCCGACCGGCAATCGGTGCGGGCCGCGGGAGGCATCGTCACCCGGGTCGGCCCGGAGGGTCGCAACGTCCTCGTCGTCCACCGTCCCCAGTACGACGACTGGAGCCTCCCCAAGGGCAAGGTCGATCCCGGCGAGACCGATGCCATCGCCGCGGTCCGGGAAGTTGCCGAAGAGACCGAAGTCCGCGCCCGTATCGCAGCACGCGTCGGGTGCACCGGGTACCAGGATCTGCGGGGCCGGGACAAGACGGTCCAGTACTTCGCGATGACGGTGGAGCACGACCCCGGTGAGCGCGCGCCGGACGACGAGGTCGACATCGTCGCGTGGTGGCCGTACGACGAGGCGGCCGAGCGACTCACCTATCCCCACGACCGCCGACTGCTCGTCGACGCCGCGCTGGACAGTGTCGAAGTTCTGGTCGTGCGTCACGCCGACGCCGGAGTGCGCGGAACCGACTTCGACGAGGTTCGCGAACTCTCGACGCGCGGTCAGGAGCAAGCGAATGCGCTCGTCGCGAAACTCGATCCCTACGCGGTGGGTGCCATTATCAGCAGCGGTGCCACGCGCTGCCGGCAAACGGTCGTCCCGTACGCCCACACCACCGGCCAGGAGATCGTCGTCGATGCCCGCCTCGCCGAAGGGGCCGGCCCGGCGGGACTGATCGAGCTGTTGGAGCACGCAGTCACACCGGTGGTGCTGTGCTCACACGGCGACGTCATCGGCGAGGCGCTCCACACCCTCGACCGTCGCGGTGTGTTCCTGGACGGCGACGGACTCGCAAAAGCGGGAATCTGGTCCTTCACCGTCGAGCACGGCGCGATCTGTCACGGCCAGTACCTCGCCCCGCTCTGACGTCGGCTCCAGCCTCGGTCGACCCCCTCGGACCTCCATCTCGCTTGCCCGCAATAAGCGAATTGCACCACTCAAGCGCGTCCCGGCAGTGGTCGACAACGAAGACGTAATTGTCAGACCCTCCAACCCTGGAATTGTCCCAACCCGTACACTGCGACTGTCCATCCGTTGATGCAGGAGCGTGCCTTGACCGTCGAGATCGGGCAATCAGCCCCCGAGTTCACCCTGAAAGACCAAGCTGGGAACGACATCAGCCTGGCCGACTATCAGGGCAAACAAGCAGTGGTGCTGGTCTTCTACCCGTTCACGTTCACCGGCGTCTGCCAAGGCGAGCTCTGCGAGATCCGCGATGATCCATCAGTGTTCGACGGTGCCGGCGCGGCGGTGCTCGCAGTCAGCTGCGATACCCGACACGCCCAAGCCCAATGGGCCGAACAGCAAGGATTCACATTCCCGGTGCTCTCCGATTT
>JAENVU010000238.1 GCA_016650415.1 Acidimicrobiia bacterium | reverse complement strand
TTCACCATCGGCCATCGTCGCCTCGTGCAACGCACCGAACGCAGCGAACGTCTCGGGCTGGGCCTCGCGCAGCGACTTGGCCGGTTCCCGCAAATCTCTGGCGATCTCGCGGTACTTGCCCATGGTGAGGTGTCCTCCTGGTGCGGAACGGGTGTCGATCGCAACGTAGGCGCCGCCGCCGGCATTCCGGCGCTCCGGGACGTCGAGCGTTCGCCAACCCGGCAGCATGCCTGGAAGGATCGGGCGATGGAACGCACCGTCTTCGAACCCGAACATGAGGCTCTCCGCGCCAGCTTCCGCGCCTGGCTCGACAAGGAAGTCGTCCCGCACTATCTCGAATGGGAAGCTGCGGGCATCGTGCCGCACGAACTGTTCGCCGAAGCCGGCCGCTACGGATTCCTCGGCATGGCCGTCCCGGAGGAGTACGGCGGCGGGGGAGCCGACGACTTCCGCTACAACCTCGTGATCGACGAGGAGATCCAGGCCGCCGGTGTCGGCGGTGTCGGCCTCGGGATGAGCCTGCACAACGACATCTGCCTGCCCTACTTCCTCGCGTATTGCACCGAAGACCAACGCGCCCGCTGGCTGCCCGGCATCGCGAGTGGGGAGTTGGTGACCGCGATCGCGATGACCGAACCCGCGATCGGCTCCGACCTCGCGTCGATGGGCACGACCGCGATCCGCGACGGCGACCACTACGTCGTCAACGGATCCAAGACCTTCATCACCAACGGCATCAACGCCGACCTTGTGATCACCGCGGTCAAGACCGACCCAAGCCAGAAGCACCGCGGGATCTCGCTCCTCATCCTCGAACGCGGTATGGACGGGTTCGAACGGGGTCGCAACCTGGAGAAGCTCGGTCTCCATTCGCAGGACACGGCCGAGTTGTTCTTCACCGACGTCGTCGTCCCGGTCGAGAACCTCCTGGGCGAGGAAGGCAACGGGTTTATCCAGCTCGTCCACAACCTCCCGCAGGAGCGCCTCTCGATCGCGGTCGCCGGGGTCGCGGCCGCGCGCGCGGCACTGGGGTGGACTCTCGAGTACGTGAAGGAGCGCCAGGCCTTCGGTCAGGCCGTGGGCTCGTTCCAGAACAGCCGCTTCGTGCTCGCGGAGCTCGCCACCGAGGTGGAGGTCGCGCAGGCCTTCGTCGACCGGTGTGTGGTGGCGCTGAACGACGGCGAGCTCACCGCGGAAGAAGCCGCGATGGCGAAGTGGTGGTGCACCGAGCTGCAGAAGCGCACGGTCGACCGGTGCCTTCAACTCCACGGTGGGTACGGCTACATGCTCGAGTACCCGATCGCCCGGGCCTACGCCGACGCCCGGATCACCACGATCTACGGCGGCACCACCGAGATCATGAAGGAGATCATCGGGCGCTCCCTCGGTCTGTAGTGCCGAGCGAGATTCGCCCGCGACCGGCCGAGTCGTGGCATCGTGATGCGATGCCGTCTCCCTTGGTGGCCGGGCCGCCACTCGAAGTCCCTCGGTTCGCGGTCGGCCGGAGCTCGACCGAGCTCGTCGACCCCGCCCGCGGCGATCGGCGGGTCCCCGTCGACGTCTGGTTTCCCGCCTCCGGGACGGCCGGCGCCTTGTCGGGGTACGAGATCCTGCCCGGAGTCGGTTTCACCGCGTCCGCGACGAGTGACGCGGCCATCGCGGCCGGGCCCCATCCGGCGGTCCTGTGGTCACACGGCCGGACGGGCACCCGCTCGTCCTACGTGCTCTTGTGCGAAGCGCTGGCGGCGCGAGGTTTCGTCGTGGTCGCGCCCGAACATACGGGCGATGCGCTGGGCGACTGGATCACCGGCGCGGCCGTCGACGACGAGACCAACGAAGCCAATCGCATCGGCGATGCCCACTTCGTGCTCGATGCGTTGCTCGACAATCCCGGTTCATTGGCCCCGATCGCGGCCGCGGTCGACCCGACCCGGATCGCGGCGGCCGGCCATTCCTACGGCGGCTTCACCGCGCTCTCGCTCGGGAGTGGGAACGCCCGTCACGCGGCGGTGCGCGCGGTGGCCGGGATGCAGTCGTTCACACGGACGATGCCGAAGCAGGTCTTCGTCGAGATGGAGGTTCCCACCCTGCTGGCGGTCGGTGCGCGCGACGCCACCACGCCACCGGAGACCGACGCCGATCGAGCGTGGGCCAAGCTCGGCGCCCCGTCGGCGTGGCGGGTCGATGTCGCCCGCGCCGGCCATCAGGCGTGTAGCGATGTCGGCCTCTACGTGGAGCTCGCGCCCCACGTCGAGGGCGTTCCGGATCTCGTGCGCGCGTTCGTGGCGTCGATGGCGGCCGACATCACCGGGACCGCGGGTGATCCGTGGCGACCGACCGTGGCCCTGCACGCCCAGTTGCTCGGTGCGTTTCTCGAAGGCGCGCTCGGGATCGACGCCATCGGCGCCACGAACCAGTTCGCGGCGATCGGCGAAGTCCTCGGTGTCACCGTCGACGCGCGCGGCGGGTTCTGAACTCGGGCCCGAACTCAGAGCAGGCGGATCAACGCCGAGAGGCCGACCAGGACGATCACCGCGCGCAGGGCCTTCGGGTTCAGCTTGCGACCGACCGTCGCGCCGAGCTGACCGCCGACGACCGACCCCACGGCGATGCACGCGACGATTGCCCAGTTGATCTCGGCCGCGAGCAGGAACACCGCGGAGGCCATGAGGTTCACGCTCATCGCGAGGACGTTCTTCACGCCGTTCAACCGTTGGAGATCGTCGGCGATGAAGATGCCGAGCAACGCGATGAGGATGATGCCCTGCGCGGCGCCGAAGTAGCCGCCGTACACGCCCGCCAGCGCGACGGTGACGAGGAGTGGCCAGGTGACCCGGGTCGAGGCGTCGCCCTTCGCCGCGAGCCGGCGCGCGATCGTCGGCTGGAGCACCACGAGCGCCAGCGCGATCAGGATCAAGACGATCACGACCTTCTTGAACACCGCGTTGGGGAGCTGGAGCAGCAAGATCGAACCGAGCAGTCCACCGGCGAGACTCGCGGGGATCAATCGCTTCAGCCGGTCGCCCTGACCGACCAGCTCGCGGCGGTACCCGTACACCCCCGAGAGCGCGCCGGGTACGAGCCCGATGTTGTTCGACACGTTGGCGAGCACCGGGGGATAGCCGAGCGCGATCAACGTCGGGAACGTGATGAGAGAACCGGATCCGACGACGGTGTTGATCATCCCCGCGCCGAGACCCGCCATGGTGATGAGGATCGCGTCGGTCAAGCTCACGAGCGATCGAATCTAGGGCGCTCGCCCGAAGCGACCGCGGTCTTACTCAGAACGGATCAATCGGGCCGCGCGATGCGCCACTCGTTCCGCAGGCTCTCTACGAACTCGGCGTTGGATTGCCCTTCGTGAGACAGCGAGTCCAGGACCTGGCGGACGAGCACGATGTGAAACTCGTCGGCGGCCGCCGGGCGCAGCTTCATTCCGTGGGTCTCGGTGCCCTCTTCGATCTCGTGTCCGGCCATGAACAGGGCCTTCATGAGGTATTCGACCCGCTCGGGGGTTTCGTCGGTCGTCCAGTGGAACGGGTTCGTGGTCGCCGCGGTCTTCCACGCGGCGATGAGTTCTTCGAATCCGTCGATCGCGGATGGCGCCACCGACGCGGGCCGAAGTCGGCGCAACTCGGTCACGGCGTAGGTGCCGTAGTCGAGCCACGCGAGTGCGCTGGTTTGGGAAACGGGCCCGATCTCGATGAGCACCCGACCAGTCTCGCGCCAATACGCCGACCCGGGAACGCATCGACGTGCGCTGCGGTCGGGCCGGATCGGGTTGCTATCGTGCCCCGATCACTCAAATAGGGAGTCGTTCGTGAACCAGCAGCAGTTGGAAAAGGTCAAGTCCGCACCCGGCTTCATCGCCGCGCTCGACCAGTCCGGCGGCAGCACGCCGAAGGCGCTCAAGCTGTACGGCGTCGACGAGAGTGCGTACTCCAACGACGAAGAGATGTACGCGGTGATCCACGAGATGCGGAGCCGGATCATCACCAGCCCGAGCTTCAACGGTGATCGCATCCTCGGCGCGATCCTCTTCGAGAACACCATGGACCGTGAGATCGAAGGCCAGGAGACCGCGCACTACCTCTGGAACGTCAAGAACGTCGTCCCGTTCCTGAAGGTCGACAAGGGTCTGGCCGACGAAGCCGATGGCGTGCAGCTCATGAAGCCGATGCCGGACCTCGATGCACTGTGCGCGCGGGCGGTCGCCAAGGGTGTCTTCGGTACGAAGATGCGCTCGGTGATCAAGCTCGGCAACGCCGCCGGCGTGAAGGCGATCGTGGATCAGCAGTTCGAAGTCGGTCGCCAGATCCTCGGCCACGGTCTGGTCCCGATCATCGAGCCGGAAATCGACATTCACAGTCCCGCGAAGGCCCAGGCCGAACTGCTCTTGAAGCCCGGGATCATCGATCAACTCGATGCACTTCCCGACGGCCAAGCGGTGATGTTGAAGTTGACGTTGCCCGATGCGGCCGACTTCTACACCGAACTCGTCGAGCACCCGAACGTGCTGCGGGTGGTCGCCCTGTCCGGCGGGTACAGCCGCGACGAGGCGAACGACCGGCTGAGTCAGAACCACGGGGTGATCGCCAGCTTCTCGCGTGCGCTCACCGAGGGACTCTCGGCCCAGCAGACCGCAGCCGAGTTCGACGCCGCGCTCGACGCGTCGATCGGCAGCATCTTCGCCGCTTCCAGCACCTGACCCGGCGGGACGGGATCGCCCGTACACTCCGCGAATGAACTTCTGCAAGTGAGGCACTCGGAGGCGCAATACCCGTTAGGGTCGCCCGTGGGACGCGGGTGCACGGCGCGGCCACCAGGATGCGCCCTGCAGGCCTGGCCGAATGGGGAGGACCCCGATGGGCGACAAGTCTCCGAAGAAACCGAACGGCAAGAAGCCCGGTAAGAGCTTGAAAGAGAAGCGGGCCGACAAGAACGCGAAGCGGGACGGGAAGAAGCCCGGCTTCGGCTCCTGACTCTCACCACGGAGCCATGAACGCAGGAACCCACACCCACGCGGGCCCGACCAACGTGTGTGTGGTCCTGCTCGATTCGCTGAACCGGCACATGGTCGGTGCGTACGGCGGCGACGAGTTCCCGACGCCGAACCTCGATCGGTTCGCGCACCGCCACGCGACGCGCTTCACGCGTCACGTCACGGGATCGTTGCCGTGCATGCCCGCGCGGCACGACATCCTGGTCGGCGCGCTCGACTTCCTCTGGAAACCCTGGGGATCGATCGAGCTGTGGGAACAGCCGATCACCCGGGTGCTGCACTCGCAGGGGGTGACGACCGCGCTCGTGACCGACCACCCCCACCTCTTCGAGACCGGTGGCGAGAACTACCACGCCGATTTCGACGGTTGGGAGTACGTGCGCGGCCACGAGGGTGACCCGTGGCGCACCCACGCGGACCCCAGTTGGATCGGGACGCCGACGTTGCCGGCGCGGCCAGGCGGTTGGTACTACGAGAAGAACTTCGGCATGAACGCGATCGATCGGGCCTACGACCGGTCGCGCACGTTCTTCCGGAGCGAGGAAGACTTCCCGGGCCCGCGCACCATGACCGAGGCCGCCCGGTTCCTTCGTGACGCCGCACCTCATCACGAATCGTGGTTTCTCTTCGTCGACGAGTTCGACCCCCACGAGCCGTTCGATACCCCCGAGCCGTGGGTCGGTCGCTTCGACGACGAGCCCTGGGACGGCGATCTGCTGATCTGGCCTCCCTACGCCGACGGTGCCATCGTCGCCGGACAGCTCACCGAGCGCGAGGGGCGGCACGTCCGCGCCAACTACGGCAGCAAGCTCGCGATGATCGACCACTGGTTCGGTCGGATCCTCGACGCGTTCGACGACGGCAACCTCTGGGAGACCACCGCGCTCATCCTCTGCACGGATCACGGCCACTACCTCGGCGAGGAACGCGTCGGCCGCGACATCTGGGGCAAGCCCGGCGTCCCGCAGTATGAACCGCTCGGTCACACGCCGCTCATGATCTCGTGGCCCGGTATCGAGGGCGGCGGAACCTGCGATGCGTTGAGCACCAACGTCGATCTCTTCGCGACCATCGCCGACGCGTTCGACGCGACCGTCGATCATCCGACCCACGGTGTCTCGCTCGTGCCGCTGCTGACCGGGGCGGCGACCTCGGTGCGGGACTGGGCGCTCGGGGGCGTGTTCGGGAGTTGGGCGCAGGTCACCGACGGAACCCGGAAGCTGGCTCGCGGCCCGGTGCACGACCTCTTTCCGCTCTCGATGTGGTCGAACCGCTGGTCGACGATGCCGCTGCACATCGCCGGCATCCAGGGGTTGCCGAATCCCGACGACCGGGCCTGGCTCGATCGCATGCCCGGTTCGAGTATTCCCGTCATTCGTCAGCCGTTCGCGGCGGGGGACCGACTTCCGTTCTGGGTCGGTGGGGCCGCGGTCGATCGCCACGAGGTCTACGACCTGGATGTCGACCCCGACGAGCAGGAGAACCGAACCGGGACGCGCGACGAGACCGAGCTGATCGAGTTATTGCGGGTCGCGCTGACCGCGGTCGGCGCGCCGGCCGAACAATTTGCGCGACTCGGCGTCGAGTAGCGCCGCCGCCCTCGGGCCGCTCGCTCGGTCGGTCCCGGTCAGCCGATCCCGTTCAGTCGGTGCTGCGCAGGAGGCGACCGGCGACCGCGCCGGTGTGCTCGCCGTGGTCGAGGAACGGCTGACCGTTGACGACGGTGTGATCGATGCCGTTCGCCCGCTGGACGAATCGCGGTGCGGCGCCGGGGAAGTCGTGGACGATCTCGGGGATCGGCAACCACATTGCGTCGAGGTCGATCACGTTGAGGTCGGCGTACGCGCCTTCGCGTACGACCCCACGATCGCGGTAACCGACGAAGTTCGCGGTATCCGAGGTCAGGCGGCGCACGCCCTCTTCGAGGCTCATCGCGCCCTGGTCGCGTACCCAGTGCGAGAGGAAGAACGTGGGCTGGCTCGCATCCATGATCTGGGTCGCATGGGCACCGGCGTCGGCCAGGCCCATGATGGTCACGGGTGATGCGAGGAGTTCCGCGATGGCGTCGAAGTCCTCGTTCAGGACGGGCCAGTTCACGACCGCGGCGCCGTCGGTGGCGAGCAGGACGTCCAGGTACAGCTCGATCGGGCTGATGCCGGCACTGCGCGCTTGGGCGCCCATGGAATCGGCGTCGGAGTAGTGGTAGTGCGCCCCGGTGTCCGGCGTCATGAGGTACATGCGATCGAAGGACGACTGATCGGTACGAAGCCCGTCGGCAATCAGCGCGCTGCGGAGCGATCCATCCCGCAGGGCGGAGAGTCGGCCGGCGAAGTCCAGTGCCGCGAACGGCGCCCAGGACGGGAGGTTGTCGAGCGGCGTGTTGGCCGCGAGGCTGAACAGGATCCCGATCCCGCGGGGCGTGGTCTGGGGTCGCAGCTGCGCGCCGTGGCGGTTCGCGTCGGCGGCGAGGTCGAGGACCCGGCGGTAGTGGTCGCCGAGCGATCGCATCTGCATCAGGTTGAACGTGAAGGGGCGGCCGAGGGTCCGGCTCAGCTCGGCGATCCAGCCGACTTCCTCCTCGGCCCGAGAGGTGGAGCCGTCGACCTCGTTGTAGCGCGGCGCGCACTCGAGCACGCCCCGGCCGAGCCGACCGAGCGGCTCGGCAATGCGAAAGAACTCGCTCGGCGGGGCCCAGGTGCCGGGCACCCAACGTCCGTCCGGGACCCGGTGGGCCAGCGAGCGCGAGATCGAGTACCCGAGCGCGCCGGCTTCCATCGCGGTCTCGACTTCGTGCGCCATCGCGGTGAGTTCGTCGTCGGTGGCGACGTAGTCGGGGTCGCATGCCGCGTCGCCGATCACGTAGGTGCGGAGCGCGACGTCGCCCACATAGCCACCGGTGTTGATGCCCTTCGGCATCGCATCGATCACGTCGAGGTACTCGCCGTAGGACTCCCAGTTCCACGGCAGGCCGTCGAGGATGCAGGACGCGGGGATGTCCTCGACGGACTCCATCGCGTGGGCCAGGACGCTCGCCCCGCCCGGACGGACCGGCGCGAAGGTCATGCCGCAGTTGCCCATGACCACCGAGGTCACCCCGTGCCAGCACGACGAGGACATCAGCGGGTCCCAGCCGATCTGCGCATCGAGGTGGGAGTGGAGATCGACGAAGCCGGGCGTCACCGTCTTGCCCTCGGCGTCGATCGTCTGCTTGGCCGCGCCGAGCCGGCCGGGGGCTGCGATCCGGGTGATTCGGTCACCGTCGACGGCCAGATCGGCAGGACGTCCGGGGGCCCCGGTCCCGTCGACAATGGTGCCGTTCGTGATGACCAGATCGTGCGGCATGCGGGTTCCCCGGGGGTTCGGAATGGTTGCTCGAGTCCGACGATCGTAGACACCGCCTCGGGTGCCGCGCCGGGGCGCCCGAAAGTCAGGTACCGGCGAGCTGCTCCACGATGGGGGCGACGGCGTCGATGCTGTCGTCGTTGAACACGTAGTACGACAGGTCCCAACGGTCCCGACGTTCGCGCAAGGTGTCGGCGATCTGGTCCACCGATCCGATCAACACGTGCGGGCTGGCGAGGACGCCCTCGGCGTTGAGCTCGGTGTCGGCGTCGGGCGGGAGCGAACCCGCGATCGCGCTCGCGGTGCCGTCCCGATCGTCGGTGACGATGACGAAGGGCACGACGATCGACAGCTCGATGTCGGCGTAGCGGGCACCGGCGGCGTCGCGGATCCAGCCGATCTTGCGGTCGGTCGCGTCCGCGGTGGCATCGGGGAGGTTCTGGTCTTCCCACGCCGCATTCGACTTGCGCGCCGGATTGAGCCCGATGATGTCGGCCTCCCGCGCGGCGATCCTCAACATCCGAGGCCCGCCGCCCGCGATCATGATCGGCGGGGTCGTGGCGGGCACGGGATACGCGGTGTGGCCGGTGATCGTGTAGTGCACGCCGGCGTGGTTCACGGCCTGCCCCGCGAGCAACGCCTTGATGATCGTGACGGCCTCCTCCATGCGGGAGACCCGTACGCCCGGCGGATCGAAGGGCATGCCCGACTGCTCGTAGTCGGGAGCCATCCAACCGGCACCGAGGCCGACCTCGACGCGACCGTTCGACAAGTGGTCGATGGTCGCGAGTTCCTTCGCGAGGACGAGCGGGTGGCGGTAGTCGTTGTCGAGCACGAGACATCCGACGTTGAGCGTGTCGGTCGCGCACGCCGCGGCGGTCATGGCGGCGATCGGGCCGAGCTGGGTGTCGAAATGGTCGCGCAGGAACAGCGTGGAGAAGCCGAGGCCCTCGATGCGCTTCGCCGCGTCGGTCCACGCCGTGCCGGGCGCGGCATCCGAGGTGTGTACGCCGAACCGGAACCGTCGATCGTGCGCCATGAACATCTCCTTGAGGGTGAGGGCAGCACTCTCGCACACTGCTCACCGGCCGCGCCGGTGCGTACTCGGTGTGACGCTCACCCGGGGCTGCGTGCGAGAATCCCCGGATGACAGAACCCGATTCGCTGACGGTGACCGACCCGGATGGGGTGGCGATCTCGGTCCGTCGGTGGTTGGCCGCGGCACCGAAGGCGGTCGTCCACATCGTGCACGGGCTCGGGGAACACGCGGCGCGCTACGAGCGCCTCGCCCACGCGTTGAACGCGGCGGGCTACCACGCGTACGCCGACGATCATCGCGGCCACGGTCGCACCGGCGTCGAGATGGGTGGCATCGGCCCGCTCGGTCCCCGCGGCATGGTGGGCACGCTCGATGCCGTGCACGCGGTGAGTGAGCACGTGGCCGCCGAGTACCCCGAGCTGCCGTTCGTGCTGCTCGGCCACAGTTGGGGCTCGTTCCTCGCGCAGAAGTTCGCACTGCAGTGGGGCGACGAGTTGGACGCGCTCGTGCTGACCGGTACCACGCTGCTGATGCCGCCGTTCCGTGACATGGCGACGTTCAACGACGACTTCGAACCGGCGGCGACGCCGAGCGACTGGCTCAGCCGGGACACCGCCGAGGTCGCGAAGTACGTCGCCGATCCGTGGTGCGGTTTCCCGACCGACTTTCCCTACGACGAGATGGCCGTGCTCGCGGGGCCACCCACGAGCGAAGTCCCGTCCACGTTGCCGGTCCTGATCATGAACGGATCAGTCGATCCGGTGGGGGGCGAGTCCGGAGGGCACCGGCTCATGGCCGCGTACCGGGAGATGGACATCGACGACGTGACGTTCCTCTGCTACCTCGACGCTCGCCATGAACTCTTCAACGAGACCAATCGTGCGGAAGTGATCGAGGACCTCGTCGACTGGCTCGACACCCACACCTGAGCAGGTGCGCGCTACGCCGGCTCAGCCGTCGAGACCGATCGCACCCGGGTCGGCGGCGAGCTGACCACCGGCACCGATCCAGGCCATCACCGCGGCTTCGCCCTCGGCCGGGTTGTAGATGTCTTCCTGGCGCGACCAGAGGCCGTTACCGGCGTACTCGAGGATCGTGATGCAGGCGAACCGGTACTCGGTGTCGCCGCCGGCCGGGTCCGGGAAGACCTGCCACGGGAGGAACACGACACGGTTGCCGTCGATCATGTGCCACTCGACCGGGAACTCCATCATCGGTACGGGGGCCATCAGTTCGGTGATCTTCGCTCGGATCGCGTCCCGGCCCACGATGGTGCCGAAGTGGTGTTCCACCCAGACGCAGTCCTCGGAGTGCAGGTCGGCCCAGCGACTCCAATCGCCGGAATCACCAACCGCGATGAACCCGGTGAAGGCGGCTTCGACTTCCGCGCGTGCCGGAAGTCGGGAGGGTCGGGACTTCACCACCAGTGCGCGGGGCTGGATCCGAGGTTGGTCGCGGGCAGGTCCCATCCGATGTGGACCCCGTCGATCGCGAACGGTGGCGCCAACCGGCGCGCCGGACCCCACGGGGTCGACTCGACGGCCGATGCATACGTCGGGGGATCGAGCGGATCGGAGGACGTTGCAGCCGGCCCGGCGTCGATGAGGGCGAGCGCGGTGCGGGCGAGCGAGACCCGCCCGGTGACGCCGGTCTGCTCGTGGCGGCGACGGGCGAGCCCGCGCAGCGCCGCGGCGGCCATGAGGTAACCCGTGGCGTGATCGAGTGCCTGCACCGGGAGGGGCGTCGGTCGATCGGCGCCCGCGGCGCGCCGGCCGGCGTCGGCGATCCCCGTACTCATCTGCACGAGGCTGTCGAATCCCCGGCGACCGGCCCAGGGCCCGGACCAGCCGTACGCATCGAGCGAGACGTCGATCAACCCCGGTCGGAGATCGTGGAGCGTCGCCGGGTCGAATCCGAGATGGTCGAGCGCGCCCGGTCGGTATCCATGGATGAGGATGTCGGTCGACGCCAGCAGCGCGACGAACTGTTCCACGTCGGCCGCGACGGTGAGGTCCAGGCGGGCGCACCGTTTCCCCAGCGTGACGTCGGGAACGACTGCGGGTTCGTCCCAGCCGGGTGGGTCGATGCGCAGCACGGTCGCGCCGAGGCCGGCGAGGAAGCGGGTGGCGACGGGTCCGGCCAGGACCCGGGTCAGGTCGAGCACGCGTACGCCGGCGAGGAAACGTTCCGGTGACCGCGGGCGGGCGGGTTCGGAACCCACCCGACTGGTGTCACCCCACGCAACGAGGGGTTCCGCAGCGACGGCTCGGCCCTGTGGATGGGATCGCCACTCGTCGACGGATCGCATCGCCGCCGCGGCGCCGCCGCCGTCGACCACCGCGGTCTCGAGCGCGGTCGCCGCCCAGGACGTGACAGTTCGGGCGACGACCGCGCGGTCCGCGTCACAGTCCAGCGCGGCGAGGGCAGCCACCCTATGGTGGGGCGCGTTCGTGTGCAGTCGGATCCATCCGTCGGCAGTCGGGTAGTCGCCCGCGAGGTCGTCCCACGGGCTCGCGATGTCCCAACCCTCCGGATGGATCGACATTCCACACCAGTGCGAGGCCAGGGCGCGGTCGACGGCGACCGACGCGGGCCGGCCGTCGTGGGCGATCTCGGCGGCGGCGAGGGCGGCCACCCCGATGGATGCCGTCGCGAGTTCGGTGACCGCGAAGGTCGACGGGAGCGATCCGGCCCCACGCACGCGGACGGACCCGGTGCGGTTCGGATCGCCGCCCAGCGCGGCCCACAGATTGTCCAGGAGTTGGCGGATCGCCTCGGTCATGGGGTGTCCTCCGCGAAGCATGTCGATTTCTCTCAGGGTTCTTACTCGGTCTTCGGCCGGTTCTCGCGGTGGCAGCGCAGTCTCATTCCCGACCCGAGAGTCGGGTCCGAGACAACTTGGAGGAACCAATGGAGACCACCCCAGAAACCGCCGCGACCCCTCGGTTGCGGAATCGCAAGCGGGCATTGATCGGGACGGCCGCACTCGCAATCGGACTCGCGGTCGGCGGTGCCGGACTTGCCGGCGCGGTGACCGGAACCGGAGGGTCAACCGACCATTCGACTGCCGTCAGTGCCCCGGCGGCGCCCGGCGCGGCTGACGGTGCCCGCCCCGACCCGGCTTCGATGCCGAACGGCCCCGGTGAGACGGTGCTGACCGGTGCCACCGCCGAGCAGGCGACCGCGGCGGCCTTGGCCGAGGTTCCGGGCGGCGCGATCATCCGGGTGGAAACCGATTCCTCGGGGACCGGCGTCTACGAGGCGTATATGACCAAGGCCGACGGGACCCCGGTCACCCTGCAGTTCGACAAGGACTTCAACGTGACGGCAACCGAAGCCGGGTTTGGTCGAGGCCCGCAGGGTCACGGTCCGCCGCCGCCGCCGCCGGCTGCTGCGGCCGGTGGTGCCGGCACCTCGAACTGAGCCACACCGTCCGGCTCCGCCGGACAGTCCTCGGGTCCCGTCGAGCATCGCTCGGCGGGACCCGAGTCGCGTTCGGCCCGAGCGGGTGACCCAGTGGTCAGGTGGTCTCGGTCGGGAGGGAGAAGCCGATGACCGCGCCGCCGTCGGGATGGTTGTGGGCAAAGACCGCCCCGCCGTGGTGTTCGACGACCTGGGCGACGATCGCCAGACCCAGGCCGGATCCGGCCTCGGTGCGGGCGACGCCGGCGCGATCGAGATCGAAGATCCTCGGGAGGTCCGCCTCGGGGATGCCGGGTCCGTGGTCTCGGACCGAGATGCTCCCGCCGTCGATCTCGATCTCGATCGCGCCGGCTCCGTGTTTGATCGCGTTGTCGACCAGGTTCGAGATCGCGCGCGAGAGGGCCTTGGGCCGGCCCACGATCGTTGCCGGTTTGCCGGGGTCGAGGGAGATGGTTCGTGGCGTCCGGTGCCGGGCCGCCGCGACGACGTCGTCG
>JAENVU010000237.1 GCA_016650415.1 Acidimicrobiia bacterium | reverse complement strand
GTGTACCTCGATGGAGGGCCGGCGGAGCTGAGTGGCCTCGTCGAAGACGATGTCGTCGAGGTCGACCATCGCGGTGGGAATCCCACCTTCGTCGGTTCGTGCGAGATCGAGCAGGTCGCCGACGATGCGCTCCATGCGAGCATCCTCGTTGAGAATTCGTTCGACGACCGCGGGCCATTCGGCGGTGTCCGGATGGCTGAGCGCGACTTCGCCCGTCGCTCGGATCGCGGCGACGGGCGACCGAAGTTCGTGCGACGCGTCCGAGACGAACTGGCGTTGCCGTGTCGACGCGTCGTGGAGCCGATCGAGCATCTGGTTCATCGTGCGCGCGAGTCTCCCGACTTCGTCGCGATTCCGGGGTTCGTAGACGCGTTGGTCGATGCTCGAGGCGGTGATCTCGGCGACATCCCGGCGGATCTGCTCGACCGGCCGGAGGGCTCGTCCCGTGACGCCCCATGCCACCAGGCCCATGAACACGACCAGGCCCGGCACCGTCCAGCTCATGGCGCTCGTCACCGTCTTGACCGAACTCTCGATCGTGGCTTGGGTGCCGGCGGCAACGAGAAATCCTGGCTGGTCGTTGATGGCGATCGGAACGAAGTTGAAGATCCGTCCGGCCACGAACCAGATGTGCTGCTCGTGCTCGATCGCATTGGGAAACGGGCGGCCGTCGGGGCCGACGATCGAAGGATCTCGTGACGTCCGGCCGACGAACTCGGCCCAGGTGCGCGCGGACAGCCCGGGCGACCCGTCACGAATGCGGCCGTCGCGTTCGACCGCGACGATCACGAACCCCGACGGACTCGGCACCGGGAGTGGATTGGATGGCCCTCGATTCTCGAACCGTTCGAGCGCGTCGGCCAGGGCGAGCGCGCTCTCGGTGCGCAAGTCCTCGCGGAGCGAGGACCGCACGGCTCGCACCACGAACCATGACGACACGACGAGCGCGAACGTCACGACCAACGTGGCCGCGATCGTGACGCGTACTCGAACCGTGCCCCAGGAGGCGCGGTGCGCCGAGGTCATCAGGAGCCTGACTGGTCCGCGATCAACCGGTATCCCGCGCCGCGGACCGTGAGGATCGTCTGCAGCCCGAAGGGCGCATCGATCTTCTTCCGCACGTATCCGATGTAGACCTCGACGATGTTCGGGTCGCCGGGGAAGTCGGGCCCCCAGACCTCGTCGATCAGGACCGACTTGGAGACGATCGCGTCGGATCGGCGCATCAACAGTTCCAAGAGTGCGTATTCGCGCGCGGTCAGCTCGATGGCGGTGTCACCTCGGTGACATGCACGCGAGGCGGGATCGAGGGTGAGCGAACCCACCTGGAGGACCGCCGGGCGAGGTGCCGCACCTCGGCGCAGCAGGGCGCGAAGCCGGGCGACGAGGACGACGAACGAGAACGGTTTCGAGAGGAAGTCGTCGGCGCCGGTGTCGAGGGCTTCCGCCTCGTCGAGCTCGCCGTCCTTGGCCGTCAGCATCAGGATGGGGGTCCAGACCCCCTCGGCCCGCAGGGTGCGACAGATCCGGTATCCATTCATCCCCGGGAGCAGGATGTCGAGGATGATCGCCGCGTAGGCGGTCTCCCGGGCTCGCCACAGGCCGTCGTCGCCGTTGTTGACGACATCGACGTCGAAACCCTCCGCCCGGAGGCCCGTTGCGAGCGCGTCGGCAATATTGGCTTCGTCTTCGACCACCAGGACCCGCATGTCGCGATGCTGCCACGCCGGCGCCGCTCCCGGGTGACTGGCTCAGGCGCCGCTCAGTGCGGCACCGGGCGATTCGGTCTGATCAGGCGCGAACCCGGTGACCCGCTTAGAATGGGCTCCCCGAATCGAAAGCGATACATGACTTCGACGTTCGCCGATCTCGGCGTCTCGGCCCCTCTCGCCGACGCGCTCGCGGCCCAGGGCATCAATGAGCCCTTTGCTATCCAAGCCCTCACCATTGCCGACGCGCTGGCCGGCCGCGACGTGCTGGGGAAGGCCAAGACCGGTTCCGGCAAGACCCTGGCCTTCGGGTTGCCGCTGCTCGACCGGGTCGAGCCCGCCGCGCCGCGCGAACCCCATGGTTTGGTGCTCGTGCCGACCCGTGAACTCGCCAATCAGGTGCGCGAGGTCCTCGAGCCGTTGGGCAAGACCCTCGGGCTCACGGTCGCCGCGTTCTACGGCGGCATCGGGATGGACCCTCAGGTCGAGGCGCTCCAGCGCGGCCTCGATGTCCTCATCGGCACCCCGGGTCGTTTGATCGACCTGATGGAACGCGGTGAGCTGTCGTTTGCCGCAGTGAAGGTCTTGGTTCTCGACGAGGCCGACCGCATGGCCGACATGGGATTCCTGCCGCAGGTCCAGAAGATCCTGCATCGGGTGAAGGGGGTCCATCAGACGATGCTCTTCTCCGCGACCCTGGATCGGGGCATCGATCGCCTGGTCGATCGGTACCTGACCGATCCCGTATCCCACGAGGTCGAGTCGAAAGAGGAGACCGTCGACCTGATGCATCACCACTTCCTGTTGGTGCACCAGATGGACAAAGTCAAAGTCGTGGCCGCGATCTCCCGGTCGGTCGACCGCACGCTGGTGTTCTGTCGGACCAAGCGCGGTGCCGACAAAGTGGTCGAGCAGCTGATGCGGGAGCGGATCAAGGCGGGTGCGATCCACGGGGATCTCCGCCAGGCCGCACGCGAACGGGCCCTGGCCGATTTCTCGGACGGCAAGCTGCCGGTGCTGGTCGCGACCGACGTTGCTGCCCGCGGTATCCACGTCGACGGGGTCGACGTCGTCGTGCACTACGACCCGCCGGAAGACCACAAGGCCTATATCCACCGGTCGGGTCGGACGGCACGTGCCGGTGAGATGGGTGTCGCGGTCATGTTGTCGCTGTGGAACGAAGAGAACGATGTGCGCGTCATTCAGCGGCGCCTGCAGCTGGACCGCCCGATCGTCGAGGTGTTCTCCAACGATCCGCGCTTGGCCGACCTCGCGAACTGGGACCCCACCGCCGACGAAGCCGTCGCGTAGGGGAACGTTCAGTACTACCGCCCGGTGAAGTCGGGCGCTCGGTGCTCCATGAAGCTCAGGAGGCCTTCCTGGAAGTCCTGGGTGCGCATGAGCGCCGTGAGTTGGAGCAAGACGTGTTCCGAGTGGGTGCGGAAGTCTTCGTTCATTCCGGCCCGGAACAAGCGTTTGATCGACTGCACCGCGAGCGGTGCGTTGGCCGCGATCTCCCCGGCCCAGTCGTTGGCGGTGCCCATGAGTTGCTCGTCGGGCACCACGGCGTTCACGAGGCCCAGCTCCTGTGATTCGGCCGCAGTGAGATCGCGACCGAGGTAGGCGATCTCGGCGGCCTTGGCCCAGCCGACGAGGCGCGGCAGGTACCAGGTGCCGCCGCTCTCGGGCACGATCGCCCGCTTCGCGAATCCGGGGAGGAGCCGCGCCGACTCCGCCGCGAGGCGCAGGTCACAGCCCAGCGCGAGGTCGAGGCCGTAGCCGGCCGCCGCACCGTTGAGCGCGGCGATGACCGGAGTGTTCATCTCGTGGAGCGCAATCGTCGGGAGGTCGGTGGTGCGGCTCAGGCCGGCGCCGCCGGGGCTCACGTTCCCTCCGCCACCGATGCCGGTTCCGGCCATGGCGTCCTTGATGTCGAGACCCGAGCAGAATCCGGCGCCCGCACCGGTGAGGATCGCAACGCGCACTCCGCGATCCCGTTCGATGCGCTCGATGACCTCGGTCAGCTCCACGAGCATCTGGACCGAGATGGCGTTCCGACGGTGGGGGCGGTTGAGGGTGATGGTTGCGACGTGACCGTCGACGTCGTACAGGACCTCGGGTGCTGCCGATGTCGGCGGTATGGCCATGGTCACCTGATCCGATCTCGGGTCGAGTCTGTGTCGCGGCGGGGCCGAGCCACCCGCTGCACGCGCCGATCGTTCGGATGACGGCGGCTGGCGGCGACGTGATGGCCGGTACCCCCGGGAACCACGCGCACATCCGCGTCGTCGGGCTCCAAGACGTCGATCATGCCGCGGCGCCGCGCTTCGCGATGGGCCCGAAGCCGTTCGAGCCGACGCGCCCGCTGGCGTTTGACCGCTCGGCGCCGAAGGATCACGAGGACGACGAGCAGACCGAACAGCGCGATCCCCACGACGCGAGCAACCGAGCCCCAGGTCCAACCGTCCGAGGTGCCCGTTCCTGCGGCGATGGTGGCTTGGCCGGTCGCAGCCGCGGTCGGTGCCGCGGATCCGGGGGCTGCCGGAGTCGATACGGCTTCGTTGGTGGTGGGTGGCTGGGTCGTGGTCACGGTCGGATTCGTGGTGCCGGCTGCGGCGACAGGGGGGTTCCCCGGCCCGGCCTTCGACGCGGCTGCGGCGGGGGAGAGCGTTGCGCCGAAGGCGGCGGGTACGGCTGCGAAATGCGCGGTTCGGGTGTCGAACGGAACGGTTCGTACGGGAGGAAGCCGAGCCGGATCGGCGCCGCCGTCGGCACCGGAGAAGCCTTGATCGAGGAGGTAGCTCGCCCAGCCGCTGTCGTCCCAGGTGTCCATCACGACCGCGATCAGTGTGCGGCCGTCGCGGCGAGCGGCGGTGATGAGGGTCCGTCCGGCCCGGCTGGTGTACCCGGTCTTGAGGCCGATCGCGCCGGGATAGGCGTTGAGAAATCCACGGTTGTGGTTGAGGAGATGGCGTCTCGCGCCGGTCGGGTCGATGAAGTCGTAGGTCGTCAGCGCCGCGGTGTCGGCGATGGCCGGCACACTGAGCGCGTTGCGGGCGGTGATGGCGAGGTCATAGGCACTCGATTGGGTACCCCCCTCGAACCCCTCCGCGCCATCGAGCCCGGCCGGGTCGTGGAACGTCGTGTCACGCATTCCGAGTCGTTTGGCGGTGGCGTTCGCCATCTTCTCGAAGCCGGGGAGGTCACCCCCTGCCGATTCGGCAATCGCGTACGCAGCGTCGTTGGCCGAGATGATGAGCAGTGAATGGATCGCCTGGTCGAGCGTCCAGGCACTGCCTTCCTTCATGTCGATCTTCGAGGCCGGGCGACTCGCGGCCAAGGTGCTGACCTGTACGGTCGAGTCGAGGGGACGATGCTCGAGCGCGACGAGTGCGGTGAGGACTTTGATCGTCGAGGCCGTGAGGTGCGGAGCGTGTTCGTTCTTGGCCATCAACACTCGGCCGGTGTCGGCGTCCACGAGGATGTAGGAGGCGGGGGGTTGGGTGGCCGGTACCGCGCCGGCGGGAGACCCGGCGAACGCGAGAATTGTCAGAAGGGCGGCGGCGACCAGGAGACGGCGCGGCCGGGCCCGGCGGACGGAGGTCATGCGGGTCCGAGGCTAGTGGCGGTGCCCCGCGGAGACCGGTGCAGCGTGACCGAAGTCGTTATTCGGTCCGGCGCTCGGGCGCGTCGCGTGCCACGATGAGCGGGTGAGCCAGGAGAACCGAGTTTCCCGACGAATTGCCTCAATTGCCGAGTCTGCGACCCTCGCGGTCGACGCCAAGGCCAAGGCGCTCAAAGCCGCCGGGGAGCCGGTGATCGGATTCGGTGCCGGCGAGCCCGATTTCCCGACGCCCGAGGCGATTGTCGAGGCTGCGGTCGCGGCGTGCCGCAACCCCGTGAACCACAGGTACTCACCGACTGCCGGGATACCGGAACTCCGGCGGGCCATCGCCGACAAGACCGCCCGGGATTCGGGCTACGGCGTGATCCCGAGCCAGGTCCTGGTGACCAACGGCGGGAAGCACGCGGTCTACAACACGTTCCAGACGTTGCTCGATCCGGGCGACGAGGTGCTGCTCCCCGCCCCGTACTGGACCACCTACCCCGAGGCCATTGCGTTGGCGGGTGGGCAGGAGATCGTGCTGTCGACCACGGCGGAGACCGGGTTCCGGGTGACGGTGGACCAGCTCGAGGCGGCCCGGACGTCGAACACGAAGGTCCTGCTCTTCGTCTCGCCGTCGAACCCGACCGGTGCGGTCTACCCCCCGGAGGACGTCGAGGCGATCGGTACCTGGGCGGCCGAACACGGTGTGTGGGTCGTGACCGACGAGATCTACGAGCATCTGACCTACGGCGACCACGTGTTCACGTCGATGCCGGCGGCCGTTCCCGCCTTGGCGGACACCTGCGTGGTCCTGAACGGTGTCGCCAAGACGTACGCCATGACGGGTTGGCGCGTCGGCTGGATGATCGGTCCCGAGGACGTCATCTCGGCGGCCACGAACCTGCAGTCGCACTCGACGTCGAACGTCGCCAACGTCTCCCAACGGGCCGCGCTCGCGGCGGTGTCCGGTGACTTGGACGCGGTGGCGATGATGCGGGAGGCCTTCGCTCGTCGCGGCACGATGATGCACTCCATGTTGAGTGCCATCCCCGGCGTCGTCTGCCCTGAGCCCCAAGGTGCGTTCTACTGCTTCCCGAGTTTCGAGGGCGCGCTCGGTCGTGAGCTCGGTGGCCGAATGGTCACCACCACGCTCGAGCTCGCCGAGGTGTTGCTCGACGTCGCGAAGGTGGCCATCGTCCCCGGTGAAGCCTTCGGCGCGCCCGGCTACGCCCGATTGTCATTTGCCCTCGGGGACGACGATCTCGAAGTCGGAGTCCGCCGGATCGCCGAGTTTCTCGCCTGAGTCCCGACCTTCTCGCCTGAGTCAAGGAGTTTGCGTTGAGCAAACGTGTTCTGGTCACCGAAGAGCTCGCCGACCGCGGTCTCGATCACATGCGTGCCGCCGGGTTGGACGTCGACATCCAGCTCGGGCTCTCGCCCGACGAGCTGCTCGTCGCCATCCCGGGTGCTGCGGCCTTGATCATCCGGAGCGCGACCCAGGTCACTGCCGACGTGCTCGCGGCCGGCACCGACCTGGTGGTCGTGGGTCGCGCCGGCATCGGACTCGACAACGTCGACGTCGCCGCGGCCACTGAGCGGGGCGTGATGGTGGTCAATGCGCCGCAGTCGAACGTCATCTCGGCCGCGGAGCAGGCCGTGGCGTTGCTGCTCGCCCAAGCGCGCAACATCCCCCAGGCCGATCGCGATCTCAAAGCCGGCAAGTGGAATCGCTCCCGCTGGACCGGCGTCGAGCTGCACGGCAAGACGCTCGGTGTCGTCGGGCTCGGTCGGGTCGGAGTACTGGTGGCGCAACGGTGTCTTGCCTTCGGGATGCGACTCGTCGCGTACGACCCCTATGTCAGCGCCGAACGCGCTCGACAGCTCGGCGTCGAACTCGAACCCGACCTCGGCGCACTGGTGGAGTCCGTCGACTTCCTGACGATCCACCTCCCCAAGACGCCCGAGACGATCGGGCTGTTCGACGCGAAGTTGCTGGCCCGGGCGAAGCCGGGGCTGCGGATCGTCAACACCGCACGCGGTGGGATCATCGACGAAGCCGCGTTGGCCGATGCGCTCGCCAACGGTCCGCTCGGGGGCGCCGCCATCGACGTGTTCGCGGTCGAACCGACGACCGAGTCGCCGTTGTTCGCGCTCGAGAACATCGTGGTGACGCCCCACCTCGGCGCCTCGACCAGGGAGGCCCAGGACAAGGCCGGTCAGACGATCGCGGAGATGGTGGTTCTCGGCCTCGCGGGCGAGTTCGTGCCCTTCGCGGTGAATCTCGCGGCGAGCGAGGCGAATGCCACGGTGGCGCCGTTCCTCCCGCTCGTCGAGCGTCTCGGTCGGCTCTTCACCGGACTGGCCGGTGGCGTGGTCGACACGCTCGAGGTCTCCTACGAAGGCCAGATCGCCGATTACGACTGCAAGGTCTTGACGCTCGCGGCCCTGAAGGGTGCGCTCGGTCCGGTCGTCGACGAACCGGTCAGCTTCGTCAACGCTCCCGCGATTGCCGCGTCGCGCGGGCTCGAAGTCAAGGAGTCGAAGCTCGCGGCGACCCACGACTACGTGAACCTGGTGGAGCTGCGCGGCAGTTATCGCGGCCGCTCTACGCACGTCGCGGGCACGTTGTACGGCAAGCAGGGATCACTACGCATCGTCGGCATCGACGATCACGTGATCGACGTCCCTCCCTCGGCGCACATGCTCGTGGTGCGGAACTCGGATGTGCCCGGCATCATCGGCAAGGTGGGAATGATCCTCGGCGATGCCGAGATCAACATCGACGACATGGTCGTCGGGCGGACGAACTCGGGTCAGGCCGCGTTGATGGCACTGTCGACCACGACGCCGGTGACCGACACCGTCCTCGACGCATTGCGCGCCGAGGACGGCATCACCGAAGCCAAGGCCATCGAACTCGGCTGACGTCCCGCTACGCGGAGCGCTGCTGCTTCAGTTCGTCGCGGATTTCGGCAAGGAGGTCGGCTTCAGTCGGACCTGCTTCGGCCTCCTTGACGCCCATCCGGTCCTTCATCCGGTCATAGCCCTTGATCACGAGGAACAGGACGAATGCAACGATGAGGAAGTTGATCAGGGCGGTCAAGAAGGCTCCATACGGGACCTGGCCGTCACCGATGTCGAGCACGAGGTTGTTGAACGAGGGTTTCCCGACGATGGCGCCGACGAATCCCATGATCACATCCGTGAACGATGTCACCACCTTGCTGAACTCGACGCCGATGATGAACGCAATGGCAATCGTGACGAGGTCGCCCTTCATGATGAACTTCTTGAACTCGTCGATCATGCTCTTCATGGTTGTTCCCCAGGGGAGTCGTAGTGGGTCGTGGAACGGCGGAGGGTAGAGCACTCCGTGACGAGAAGAAAGAATCTTCGCTCTTAGCGTTTGGCTGCGCGCAGTCCGTCGTCTTCGGCTGCGGTCGTATCGCGGTAGCAACGGTCCGCATGGGTGCGCTCGTAGGCGAAACCACCGGGCTGGTGGTAGATGCCCGAGGTGTGCTTGCCCTTGATCGGATGGGTGACGGGGCAGTCACCGTCCGGGTCGGGGGCGATGGAGCGGTCGTCGACCGCAGCGTCATGACGGGCAGTCGTCGATGTCGAGACGGGGATCGGTTTCGGCGGCAGCGGAAACGGTTGCGCCTGGAACGTGAGTCCGGCGGTATCGGGCCTCCGGGCCGCGAGAAATTTCCATGCCGCGTACCCGAGGCTGGCCAGTGTCGCTGCGATCGCGCCTCGTCGTATCAACCTGCTCACGAACGCCAGTTTCGCACGGCTCGACCGAAAATGCATTGACCCTGGGTCCGAACTGTGCGAGAATCCCGGCTCCTATGTCAGTGGCGACGCGTATTCAGAACCTGCTCCTTACTTAGGACGGGCGCCCCTGCGGTCGCTCGTCGTTCACCCTCTCGCGCCTTCGGGCCGGGAGGGTTTTTGTTTGCCGAAATTCCACCATCCGAGAGGAACCCCCGATGGACAGGGTGCTGATCTTCGATACGACGTTGCGCGACGGTGAGCAATCGCCGGGAATCGCATTGGACGTGGGCGAAAAGCTCGAAATCGCAGATCAGCTCGCGCGTCTCGGCGTCGACATCATCGAGGCCGGGTTCCCGATCGCCAGCGACGGCGACTTCGAAGCGGTGGAGGCAATCGCGCAGTCGGTCAAGGGCCCGATCATCGCGGGTCTGTCGCGGACCGGCTTCAAGGACATCGACCGCGCGTGGGAGGCGGTCCGCCACGCGGAACGCAATCGGATCCACGTCTTCATCGCGACGTCCGAGATCCACATGCGCAAGAAGCTGCGCATGACCCACGACCAGGTCAAAGCCGAGGTTGCTGCCGGCGTCGCCCGAGCGAAGTCCTACACGGCCGACATCGAGTACTCGCCCGAGGACGCGTTCCGTTCCGACGCCGAGTTCATGGTCGAGGTTTGCCAGATCGCCGTCGACAATGGGGCGACCACGTTGAACATCCCCGACACCGTCGGCTTCGGCGTCCCCGAGGACTTCGGGAAGCTCATCGCCTACGTGATCGACACGGTCAAGGGCGAATACGTGGTCTCGACCCACTGTCACAACGACCTCGGTCTCGCGGTGGCCAACTCGCTGGCCGGGGTGTCCAATGGCGCCCGTCAGGTCGAGTGTGCGATCAACGGACTGGGCGAACGAGCGGGGAACGCGGCGTTGGAGGAAGTGGTGATGGCGCTGCGCACCCGCGCTGACTACTTCAACGGTCTGGAGACCAACATCAAGACCGAGGAGCTGTCGCTGACCTCTCGGATGGTGTCTCGTCTGACCGGGTACCCCGTGCAGTTCAACAAGGCCATCGTCGGGCGCAACGCGTTCGCCCACGAAGCCGGTATCCATCAGCACGGCGTCTTGGAGGATCCGGAGACCTACGAGATCATGGACGCGGGCTCCGTCGGGCAGGAGGCGGCGCAGATCGTGCTGGGCAAGCACTCGGGCCGCCACGCCTTCTCCGATTCGATGGAGAAGCTGGGCCTGCACCTGCAGGGCGACGCGTTGAACCAGGCGTTCGTGCGGTTCAAGGAACTCGCGGACCGCAAGGTGCAGATCACCGAAGCCGACCTGGAAGCGATCGTGGCCGAGGAACTCGGTACCGGGGTCGTGCACCGATTCTCCATTGCGAGCTTCGAGTTCCGAGGTGGCACGTCGGCGACGCCCAGCGCGGACGTTGTCCTCACCGACGGTGGCACGAAGGTCGAGGGTCACGGCGAAGGGAACGGCATGATCGACGCGGCCATCGCAGCGATCGCGGAGGCCACTGGTGTTCGGGGCACCGTGAACGAGTTCCACGTGTCGTCCGTGACCAGCGGCGGCGACGCCCTGGGTGATGTGGTGCTCCAACTCGACGCCGACGGCGTACGAGCCAGTGGGCGGGGCGTGTCCACCGATGTGGTGGAAGCGTCGGCCCGGGCCTACCTGGCCGCGGTGAACAAGATCGTGCGGTTGCGCGATCGGACCGAGGTGCGCGAGCGCGTCGTCGGACCATGACCGCGTCCGATGCCGCGCCGAATGTTGCCGGGACGAATCGGTGGGTCGACGTCGAGCACGCGCGGGCCTACCTGACCAACCGCGACTCGATCCCGTTCCGGGCCGAGGGGATGGCAGTCCTCGCCGAGTTCGTTCCGGCCGAGGTTGGCCGCGTGCTCGATTTGGGGACCGGCGACGGGATCCTGATGGAGTTGATTCGTGACCTGCGACCGGCGGGCCACGGCGTGGCCTGCGACTTCTCCGACGAGATGCTCGGCCGCGCCTCCGAACGGTTTGCCGATGATGACCTCGTCGACGTGGTGCGTCAGGACCTCGACGATCCACTGCCGACGGCATGGGGCTCGTTCGACCTCGTCGTCAGCAGCTTCGCGATCCACCACGTCAGCGACGCGCGGAAGCGGACGCTCTACGGAGAGGTGTTCGATCGCTTGTCGCCGGGTGGGACATTTCTCAACCTGGAGCACGTGGCCTCGGTGTCGCCGGCACTCCATGATGAGTTCCTTGCCGCGATCGGGGTGACCCCCGAGCGCGACGATCCCTCGAACCAGCTGGCCCCGGTGGCCGATCAGTTGGGCTGGTTCCGCGAGATCGGCTTCGCCGACGTCGACTGCCACTGGAAATGGCGAGAACTCGCACTCCTCGCCGGCACCAGGCCCTGACGACTGCACCGCCGACGCCAAACGTCGGAGGTCGGGGAGAAATCGTTCAAGTTCCGGCCGACCGGGGACCGATACCACTGATGGGTATTGGCACAACGGGAGGCAATCACCATGGACTACCACGACTTTCTCACGTATCTCTTCGACCGGGATCAGACCCGGGAGCTGGCCGTCGAACTCGGCGTCGCCGTCGACGAGGTGCTCTACCGCGAACGCGCGGTTGAACAGCTCGCCGGCTGATCGGATCGCCTCGCACGGCGCGAGGGAGTGACAGGATCCACGCGATGACGATGTCGTCGACGCCACCCGCAGGTTGGTACGCGGATCCGTGGCGAGTTGCCAACTGGCGCTGGTGGGACGGCGGCCAATGGACGGGATACACCGACCATCAGCCGCTCGTATCGCCGACGGCGCCGGTGGCGTATCCCGCGGTGCGCACCGTGGACGATCAGAGTCGACCCATCCGGGCCGGCTGGATCGCCCTCGGCGGCGCAGTCGGTGGGGTCGCCCTGTCGGTCGTCGTCTATCTCGTGTTGCGCGTGCTCGGCGCCGAACGCAACAGTCCGCTGGTCACGCTCGCGGTGCAGTTCGGCCTCTGGATTCCTCTCGTGGTGGCGTGCATCATCGCCGTCCGACGGCATGGGAGCGGTTCGCTCCGGGACCTGGGCCTCACCGTTCGCTGGGTCGACCTCGCGCTCGGGCTCGGCTTTTCGGTCGCCGCGCTCATCGGCGTGGGCAACATCGCTCGGGCACTGAAGTCCATTGGGATCGAACCGCACCGAACGAGCGTGCTCGAACCGCTTCGCCGCAGCACACTGACGACGATCGTGATCGTGTTCATCGCGGTGATCGGAGCACCGATTGTCGAAGAACTCTTCTTCCGCGGGCTGCTCATGAGCGGATTGGTCAGCCGGTGGGGGGCCGCCATCGGGATCATCGCGCAAGCGGCGTTGTTCGGGCTGGTGCACCTCGGTCCGGCCGACGCGCGCGGCAACCTTGGCGTGTTCTTGTTGATCGCGCCGCTCGGCGCGGTCTTGGGGGTACTGCGGTACTCGTTCAAGCGACTCGGGCCCGGGATCGTGACCCACGCGCTCTACAACGCGGCGATCGTTGCCTACGCCCTGTCGCGCTAACTCGCGGCGGCCGAGGGAAGGTAGGCGGGGCGGTGCGCCTCGAACTTGCTGATATCGGCGCCGTGGGATTCGGTGATCCCGATGTCGTCGAGCCCTTCGAGGAGCCGATGCTGCGTGTAGTCATCGAGTTCGAAGGGCTCGTCCAGTGCGATGGCCGGGACGGCCATCCGTCGGTTGACGACGTCGATGACGATTTCGATCGACGCGTCGTCGGCGAGCGCCGCCATGATGGTCCGTACGACCGGCTCGGGCACGGTCACCGGAACGAGCCCGCCCTTCAGCGCGTTGTTGCGGAAGATATCGGCGAACCGTGAGGAAACGACCGCCTCGAAGCCGTAGTCCTGGAGCGCCCACACCGCGTGCTCACGCGAGGAGCCGGTCCCGAAGTTCGGACCCGCGACCAGGACGTGGGCTTGGGAATACCGGTCTTGGTTCAGGACGAAGTCCGAGCGCTCCCGCCATTCGGAGAAGAGTCCTTCGCCGAAGCCGGTGCGCTCGACGCGCTTCAACCAGTCGGAGGGAATGATCTGGTCGGTGTCGACATCCGAGCGGTCGAGGGGGGCTCCCCGGGCGACGATTTGGTGGACGGCCTGCATCAGTGCTCCAAGTCTTCCGGGGTGGCGAAGTGGCCCGCGATCGCGGTGGCGGTCGCGACGGCGGGGGACACGAGGTGGGTCCGACCACCCTGACCCTGGCGCCCTTCGAAGTTCCGATTGCTGGTGCTCGCGCAGCGTTCGCCGACGGTGAGCTTGTCGGGGTTCATGGCGAGACACATCGAGCAGCCGGGCTCTCGCCAATCGAATCCGGCCTCCACGAAGATCGCGTCGAGGCCTTCGGCCTGCGCCTGCTGCTTCACCGCGAACGATCCGGGCACGACGAGGGTGCGCACGCCGTCCTTGACTCGACGCCCCTTGGCGACGGCGGCGGCGGCGCGGAGGTCTTCGATGCGCGAGTTCGTGCACGAACCGATGAAGACCGTGTCGACGCTGATGTCGCGCATCGGTGTCCCGGCCTTCAGTCCCATGTACTGGAGCGCGCGGGTCGCCGACTCCTGTTCACTCGCCGACTCGAAGGACGCGGGTTCCGGGATCCGATCGTCGATGGTCACGCTTTGAGCCGGATTCGTTCCCCACGTCACGTACGGCCGCAGTGACGGTGCGTCGATCACGACCTCTTTGTCGAAGCTCGCGTCCTCGTCGGTGACCAATGTCCGCCAATCGGCGACCGCCGCGTCCCAGTCGTCGCCGCTGGGTGCGAACCGCCGGCCTCGGAGGTAGTCGAAGGTCGTGTCGTCCGGAGCGATGAGCCCGGCACGCGCTCCCGCTTCGATCGACATGTTGCAGATCGTCATGCGGCCCTCCATCGAGAGGGCGCGAATCGCGTCACCCCGATACTCGATGACGGAGCCGATGCCACCGCCGGTGCCGATGCGCTCGATGATCGCGAGCACGAGGTCTTTGGCGGTGACGCCGGCGGGCAGGTCGCCGTTCACGGTGATCGCCATCGTTCCGGGCCGGACCTGCGTGAGGGTCTGGGTCGCCAACACGTGCTCGACCTCGCTGGTGCCGATCCCGAACGCCAGCGCGCCGAAGGCGCCGTGGGTGGAGGTGTGGCTGTCGCCGCAGACGATCGTCATGCCCGGCTGGGTCAGGCCCTGCTCGGGGCCGATCACGTGGACGATGCCCTGGCCGGGGTCGCCCATCCCGTACAGCCGCACGTCGAACTCGGTGCAGTTGGCATCGAGGACCTCGATCTGACGCTTGGAGATCGGATCGGTGATACCGAGTTCGAGGCCGGACGTCGGCACGTTGTGATCCATCGTGGCCACGGTGAGTTCGGGGCGGCGCACGGTCCGACCATTCAGGCGGAGCCCGTCGAACGCCTGGGGCGAGGTGACTTCGTGGATCAGGTGGAGGTCGATGTAGAGCAGATCCGGTTCGCCGTCCGCTTGGCGAACGACGTGGCGTTCCCACACCTTCTCACTGAGCGTTTGACCCATGCCGACGAGTTCTCCTCGAGTTCGTTTCGGGTGGGCCAGCATACGGGTCCGCCCGCAGAAGATCCCCGTCGATATCAGTGGCGGGCATCGCCGCGGACGCGCCGGCCGGGCCCGGTCCGATCCGAGTCCACGACGGAGACCCTTCACCTGCTCGAAACATGTTCGAAACCGTCCGACCGTACCGTGCCGCCATGGATGTGGTGCTCCTGCGCTGGCCGGAAGAATCGTCTCGACGGACCCAACTCGAAGCCGGGGCGCGTCCCCGGTTACTCCTGGTGGAACCCGGGACCTCGCCTCCCGAATGCAACGACCCCCTCGAGGATTGGATACGGCTCCCGGCCGAGGATCAAGACGTCCGCGCCCGCCTGAGTGCACTCGTCGCGCGGTCGGATCGGGACCGTCCGGTGGTGGATGGTGACGGCTTGCTGTGGTTCCGTGGCAGCTGGGTGTCGCTCTCCCCGGTCGAGCGTGCGCTGGCCGAGCCGTTGATCGAGAAGTACGGCGCCGTCGCCGGCCGAGACACGCTCCGCAAACGCGCCTGGCCCGATGGATTGCCGTCTCGGAATGCCCTCGACGTCCACATGGTCCGGCTCCGGCGGCGTATCGCTCCACTCGCGCTCGAAGTCCGCACCGTCCGGTCTCGTGGCTACCTCCTGCAGCCCGTGGATCGAAACCAGTGAGCCCAGCTGAAGTTCTCCGCGATGTGCTCGTGGTCCTGGTCGCCGCGAAGATCGCGGCGGAGCTCGCCGAGCGCATCGGTATCCCGGCGGTGGTCGGCGAAATCGTGGCCGGTGTCCTGATTGGTCCGTCCCTGCTCGGACTCGTGTCCACGACCAGCGCGCTCGAGGTGCTCGCCGAGCTTGGCGTGATTCTGCTGTTGCTCCAAGTCGGCATGGAGATGGATATCAAGGAACTCGCGGCGGTGGGCCGAGCGTCGGTCTCGGTTGCGGTCCTCGGTGTCATCCTGCCGCTGGTGCTGGGGTACGCCGCCGGACTCGCACTCGGGTACGACTCGAATACGGCGCTGTTCCTCGGTGCGGCGTTGGCGGCCACGAGCGTGGGCATCACCGCCCGCGTGTTCGCGGATCTCGGCGTGCTCTCGTCCGTCGAAGCCCGCACGGTCATGGGCGCCGCGGTCGCGGACGACGTGCTGGGTCTCGTCCTGCTCACCATCGTCGTCCGCATGGTGAGTGACGGTTCGGTCTCGGCCGCAACGGTGATCTCGACCATCCTGCTCGCCGTCGGATTCCTCGTCGTGACCACGGTGCTCGGCGGCCGGCTCGGCATCGTGCTGTTCCGAGGGATCCAGAGGTACTCGCGGTCGGCGGGAACCTTGGTCGCGCTCGCACTGGCATTCGCGCTGGCGTTTGCCGAGTTGGCCAACCTGGCCAAGCTCGCGCCCATCGTCGGTGCGTTCGTGGCCGGACTGGCATTGTCTCGTTCCGAGTCGAGGGAACGGATCGCCCGCGAGCTGACACCGGTCGGACACCTCTTCGTCCCGGTGTTCTTCCTCCAGATCGGGATCGCGGCCGAGGTCGAACGCTTCGTCGATCCGAAGGTGCTCGGAATCGCGGGCGTGCTCGTCGTCGTCGCACTCGTCACCAAGATTGCGTCGTGTCTCGCAGTGTTCGGTTCGCCGGGCGACAAACTCACCATCGGCTTCGGCATGGTGCCGCGCGGCGAGGTCGGGTTGATCTTTGCCACGATCGGTCTGAGCGAAGGCGTCCTCGGTCGGGACCTGTATGCGGCGTTGGTCCTGGTGGTCTTGATCACCACGCTCGTGGCCCCGCCGATGCTCCGGTTCCGCCTCCGCGCCGTGCGCGACCGCCTCCAGCCCGAGCCGGTCGATCCCATGCCCGCGTCGGGATGGCTCTGGGTCGACGACGGTGTGGTGGACCTGGCCGCGATGCCCCCGCCGGAACTGCAGACGGTGCTCGCGCTGGATGCGGCGTTGCTGGTCTCGGGTGGGGCCCGACCCGGCCCCAAGCTGTTGGATTGGCTCGGTCGAGGTGGACCGACACCCTGGGATGGCGAAGCGACCCAACGGCTCGTCGATGTCCTGATGCGCGGCAACGATCGGGGCTGGCGGTTTCTCGATACGTCGGGCGTTCTCGTCCGGGCCCTGCCGGAGGTTGCCGACGCGGTCGAGCGGTGGCACCGCGATCCTGAACTCAGTGACCCAACTCAGGTCGTGCGGTTCGATGCGGTCGACACGCTGCAGCGGATCATCCGTGAGGATCGCACCGCCGCCGCAGTCGCGGAACGGCTGGAAAACCGTGAACTGCTCGTGCTCGCGGCGCTCGTCTCCGACCTGACCGGAGAGCACCCACCCGGGGCGCTGGTCGCGGCGTTGGCAGATCGTCTCGACCTCGAGACCCACGCTCATGGAGCACTCCTCGCCCTCACCGCGGACCAGGGGCTGTTACGGGGGGTTGCCTCGCGAGCGAACGGTCTCGGTGAGACCTCCGTGCTCTCGCTCGGTTCCCACCTCGGAGATCCCGAACGAGTGCGCGGGCTCTACCTCCTCGACCTCGCCGAGGGACCCCTCGAACCGGCCGCGCGCGATCGGCTCGACACACTGCTCGGACGTGTCCTCAGCGCCGTCGAAGGGATCGGTGAACGCGACGAGCCGAATGAGTTCGCGCGCCGACGGGACGCGGCGATTCGCCTGGCCGGTACTGATGAGGGCGTGGCGGATCGAGTCCTCCACGCGCCCCGTTCGTACCTCCTGGCCGAACTCCCGGAACGGGTCGTGGCGACGGCGCGGTTGATGGAACCTCGCCCGGAACGGCGCGACGTACGGGTGGCCGTCGGTACGCGCCCGTCGGGTGGCGTGGTCATCGATGTCGCGACGAAGGATCAGCGAGGAATACTCGCCGCGGTGACGGCAGCATTCGCGGAGCGCGAACTCGACGTCGTCCGCGCGCAGGTCGCCACGTGGGGCGACGGCAGCGCCCTCGAGTCGTTCGATGTCGAGCCTCGTCCGGGTTGCGCGCTCCCGAGCCCCGACGAACTCGCGAACGACATCAGCGCCCGGTTGGGCGGTCGAATGGAGGCGGCGCCCCTCGCCGACTCCGAGATCGCGTTCGATGATGCCGGTTCGCCGTGGTACACGATCTGCGAGGTCCGCCACGTCGATCGACCGGGGCTGCTCTCGACCATTGCGGCGGCGCTGAGCCTCGCCGGAGTGAGCGTGCACGCGGCACAATTCGACACCGTCGACGGTCACGCCGTGGACCGGTTCTCGCTGACCGATCAAGCCGGCGCGAAGTTGCGACGCGAGCAGAAGGATGCGATCCGATCCGCGGTGACCGGTGGTGCGCGGGGACGGGGCCGCCTCGGACGGCTCGTGCGCGGGTGACGCGGGTGACGCTGAGCCTGGCGCTCAGCCGAGCGGGCGGATGGAAACGATCTCGACTTCGAGGACTGCCTTCTTCGGCGTTTCGTAGGTCGCCGTGTCGCCCGGACCATGACCGATGAGGGCCTGGCCGAGGGGTGAGCTGGTCGAGAGCACCTCGTAGGTGTCGTTGCGTTCCTCGATCGAACCGATCAGGTACGACTGGGTCTCGTCGTCGCCGGCGATCCGGACCTCGACGATGACGCCGGCCTCGACGGTTTCGCCGCTGGGCCCTTGGACGATGACCGCGTCGCGCAGCATCGCTTCGAGCTGACGCACCCGGGCCTCGTTGAGGCCTTGTTCGTTCTTGGCCGCGTCGTAATCCGCGTTCTCCTTGAGGTCGCCCAGCTCTCTCGCTCGTTCGATGCGCTCGGCGATTTCGAGCCGGTGTGGACCACTCCGATGCGCGAGCTCGGACACGAGTCGTTCATGGGTGGTCGCGGAGAACTGAGACGGTTCCATCGGAGGGAGGGTACCTGCCGGTCGTGGTTCAGCTGGCTTTGTCGAAGGTGAGCTGCAGCTCCAGCGTGCCGGAATCGTCGATGCGGGCGATCTGTCCGCCACTCGGCGCCGTGATGCCGTAGTCCGCGAGGACGATGTCCAGTTCGCCGATGACCTGGACCTGCTTGCCATCCCAGCGACCTTGTAGCGGGATGGTCACCGACTTCGTGACCCCGTGCAGCGTCAGGTCGCCGGTGACGTCGACCGAGACGGTCGCGCCCTTCGCGGGAGCCGTGGCGAGGGTGACCGGCTTGGTCGCCGCGAAGGTCGCATCCTTGAACGTGTCGGTCTCGAGTCCGCGAGATTGAAGTGCGGTATCCCGGAACGACTTGTCCGACTTCAGCGCGGCCATATTCGCGGTCACGCTGATATCGCTCACCTCCGTGCCGTTGATCGTCAGCGAACCCGTGACCTCGGTCGATTTCCCGGTTGCGGTGTTGTCGACCAGACCGCTGGCGAGGGTCTCGCCGATTCGGTACTGCACGAAGGTGGCGTCGGCGTTCGTCGTGGAGATCTTCCAGCTGCCATCGAGCGTGCCCCCGGCGACGACCTTGGTGTTCGCGAGCTTGGGTTTTGGTTTGGCGTCCTCGCGGATCAGGAACCAGTACGCGGCCCCGCCCGCAGCAACAACGAGGACGACGAAGGCGATGAGGATCGTCCCGATCCGGCCGGACTCGGAACGGGATGAGCGACGGCAGGTCGAGCGCATCGGCCGATCCTGCCAGAGTCGAACTCGGATGTACCCGCGGACCCGACGGCCGGCTGCCCGCCTCGGCGGCTTTCCTACCATTCTCCCACGTTGGGCCGGGACAATGCCAGGGCCGGCGGGGTGGAGCCCTGCTATTCTCCGACCCGCATGTCCACACTGTTCGTAGCCATTATTTCGTAGGCGGTCGCCGGGTCGGCGTCCGCGTTCAACCGTCCACTTCGGTGGGCGGTTTTTCGTTGTCAGGGGCCCCACCGAGCGTGGCGGAACCCATGAGTCCAACTAGTCAGGAGTACGGGCGTGGCCCATCGGATCGGGATCATCGGCGGTGACGGGATCGGCCCGGAGGTGCTGGCCGAGGCCCTGAAGGTCATCGACGCGGCCGGCGTGGCCTACGAGCCGGTGCACTACGACCTCGGCGGCGCCCGGTACCTCGCGACCGGCGAGGTCCTGCCGGATGCGGTGCTCGCCGAGCTGGCCACGCTGGACGCGATCTTGTTGGGTGCCGTCGGCACCCCTGAGGTTCCACCGGGCGTGCTCGAGCGAGGCCTGCTGCTCAAGATGCGGTTCGCGCTCGACCTGTATGTGAACCACCGTCCGTTCCTCGCGCCGCCGAGCGCGCTGAACGGCGGGGTCGACATGATCGTGATTCGCGAGAACACCGAGGGCAGTTACGCGGGCGAGGGTGGTTTCCTGCGCAAGGACACGCCCCACGAGATCGCCACGCAGGGATCCGTCAATACCCGTATGGGAGTCGAGCGCTGCGTTCGCTATGCGTTCGACCTCGCGCAGAGTCGCGCGGCGCGCCGCGTGCATCTGGTGCACAAGACCAACGTCTTGACCTTCGCCGGAGACCTCTGGCAGCGGACGTTCGACATCGTGGCTCGGGAGTATCCGGATGTCACCACCGGCTATGACCACGTCGACGCGGCATGCATCCATTTCGTGCAGCGTCCGGAGAAGTACGACGTCATCGTGACCGACAACCTGTTCGGTGACATCCTCACCGACCTCGGCGGGGCCATCGGCGGAGGGATCGGACGCGCGGCGTCGGGCAACCTGAATCCGGCACGGACCGGTCCATCGCTGTTCGAACCTGTGCACGGGTCGGCGCCGGACATCGCCGGAACCGGTGTCGCCGATCCGCGGGCGGCGATCATCAGTGCGGCGATGATGCTCGAGTTCCTGGGCGAGACGGATGCCGCGGCCCGTATCCATGAGGTCGTCCGCGGATCGGACGACATCACCGGCTCGACGTCTGACGTCGGTTCACGTATTGCCGAAAGGGTGTAGCGATGCCGATCGAAGCCACTAAGCAGATCTGGATGAATGGTCGCCTCGTCGATTGGGACGACGCGAGGATTCACGTGCTCACCCACACGCTGCACTACGGCACCGGGGTGTTCGAAGGGATCCGGGCCTACGAGACCGATCGCGGTCCGGCGATCTTCCGGTTGACCGAGCACATCGAGCGCTTGTTCGACTCGGCGAAGATCATGATGATGGAGATCCCGTTCTCCGTCGACGAGATCGTGCAGGCATGCAAGGACACGGTGCGCGCGTCGGGCCTGCCGAGTTGCTACGTGCGGCCGATTGCGTACTACGGCTACGGCGAAATGGGGCTCAACACTCTGCCGTGCACCGTCGATGTGGCGGTGGCCTGCTGGCCGTGGGGTGCCTATCTCGGCGATGAGGCCGTCTCCAAGGGCGTGCGCATGAAGATCAGCTCGTGGGCTCGCCACGACCACAATGTGATGCCTCCGGCCTCGAAGACGACGGGCAACTACGTGAACTCGTCACTCGCCAAGGTCGAGGCACTCAAGGCCGGTTACGACGAAGCGATCATGCTGAGCCTCGACGGGCACGTGAGCGAGTGCACCGGCGAGAACATCTTCGTCGCTCGCAACGGTGTGCTCATCACTCCGCCGACCTCGGCCGGGGCGTTGGAGGGCATCACGCAGAGCTCGGTCATGACCATTGCTCGCGACCACGGGTTCGAGGTGCGCGTCGACAACCTCACGCGGAGCGATCTCTACATTGCCGAGGAGATGTTCGTGTGCGGG
>JAENVU010000236.1 GCA_016650415.1 Acidimicrobiia bacterium | reverse complement strand
ACGCTCGGCATGATGAATGCGGCCCAGGCGAAGCGGCTCGACGAAGCCGGGTTGTACGCCTACAACCACAACCTCGACACATCGCCCGAGTACTACGACCAGGTCATCACGACCCGCACGTACCAGGAGCGTCTCGACACGATCGCCGCGGTCCGCGAAACCGACATCACCGTGTGCTGTGGCGGGATCATCGGGATGGGCGAATCGGTCGATGATCGGGTGTCGTTCCTGCGCCAGCTGGCGATCCTGGATCCGCACCCCGACTCCGTGCCGATCAACGTGTTGTCGCGGGTGCCGGGAACTCCGCTGGAGCATGCCCCTGACGTCGATGCCGACGAGACCATCCGCATGGTGGCGGTGGCTCGCATCCTGATGCCGGCCTCGGTCGTGCGCATCGCGGCCGGTCGGCACTTGATGAGCGTGTCGGACCAGGCCATGTGCTTCATGGCGGGTGCGAACTCGATCTTCACCAGCGAGCGCAACATGATGCTGACCGACACCACGCCCTGTGCCGATCACGCGACCGACCGGGCGATGCTCGCGACGCTGGGATTGCGGGCTCGGGTCTTCGAGCCGGTCGACGCGTAGAGCCAGGTTCGACCTCCGATGCGCGACGAAGTGACCGTCCACATGAACGCGACCCCCGAGGCGATCTGGGCGCTCGTGAGTGATGTCACCAAGATCGGCAGCTATTCGCCCGAGACCTTCGAGGCCGAGTGGCTCGACGGTGCGACCGGCCCCGCGGTGGGGGTGCGCTTCCGTGGTCACGTGAAGCGCAACCAGAAGGGCCCGATCTACTGGTCCGAGTGTTTCATCACCGAGTGCGAGGAGAACCGTCTCTTCACGTTCGGTGTCGGGAAGGCGGGCAAGGCGTTGAACACCTGGAGCTACCGGCTGACCCCCGCGGGCGACGGCACCGACGTCACGGAGTCGTTCGCGTTGACGCCCAATCTCGCGTTCAAGATCTACTGGGCACTGCTCGGGTGGGCTCGGGGCAAGACGAATCGCAACGGAATGCGCACCACGCTCGAACGCATCAAGGCCGAGGTCGAAACCCCCTCCTGAGGTCCGGCGGGCCGGAAGGATCGGAGCCGGTATGGATTTTCTGGAACTGGAACGGGCGGGCGACGCGGTCGCGACCATCACGCTGAACCGGCCGGAGAAGAAGAACGCACTGTCGATCGCGGTGCGCGACGAAGTGACCGCAACGCTGGGTGAGCTGGCGGAGGACCCGTCGGCGAAGGTCGTGATGCTCACGGGGGCCGGGTCGGCCTTCTGCTCGGGGTTCGACCTGGCCGAGTTCCAGCGGCTCGACGATCCCGATCACACGGCGCGGCTCTGGGAGTCGAGCGACCGGTTCCATCACGCGTGCCTCACGTTCCCGCTGCCGCTCGTCGCGGCGGTCAACGGACCGGCGCTGGCGGGCGGTTTCGACCTCGCGGTCATGTGCGACGTGCGCATCGCGGCGACGAGTGCTCGTTTCTCGCACCCGGAGCACACCTTCGGCGACGTCGTGTACTCGCCCCTCCACGACATCGTCGGCGGGGGAGTGGCGCGCGATCTCGTCCTCTCGGGCCGTCGGATCGATGCGGCGGAGGCGCTGCGGATCGGTCTCGTGACCATGGTGGTCGCGGATGACGAACTCGCCGACGCGAGTCGCGCCTACGCCGTCACTGTGGCCGAAGCGCCGCGTGAGTTCCTGGTTCGCACCAAGGCGAAGATCATCGCCCGGGCCGGCATTCACCTGGGCGCGACGCTCGACCTCTGAGTCGGCGGCCGACGATGCCCCGCTCGTCGCCGTCATCGTCGCGGATGATCTCGATGACCTCGAGGTCCGAGGCTTGCATGAGCGACGCCATCGGCGCGGCCTGGTCACCGCCGACCTCCAGGAGGAGCGCGCCTCCCGGGCGGAGCCAGTGCTGCGCGCTTCTCGTGATCAACGAGCCGAGATAGCGCGAGCCGCCCGGACCGCCGTCGAGCGCGTGCCGGGGTTCGAAGGCCTGAACGTCGCGGGGGAGGAGATGGAGCGCTTCGGCCGGGACGTAGGGCGCGACCGCGGTGATCACATCGACCCGGCCGCGGAGATGGGCGGGGAGCGGCGTGTCGAGCTCGCCGGTGAGTGCCGTCACGCCGTTCGCCCGAGCACATGCCACCGCGGCCGGGTCGATGTCGGTCGCGAGGATTCGCGCACCGGGACGGTTCGCGGCCAGCACGGCGGCAATCGCGCCGCTTCCGGTGCAGACGTCGACGGCGATCCCGTTCGGAGGTAGCGCCGCGATCGCCCGCCGGGCCAACGCTTCGGTGTGGGGACGCGGGACGTAGACGCCGGGATGGACACGGATGACCTGGTCGCAGAACGTGGTCACTCCGGTGACCCACGCCAGCGGCTCACCGGTGACGCGACGGTCGAGGAGATCAGCGATGTCGCGGCGCTGCGTGTCGGCCGCGTGCAGCAGCTCGTCGGCTTCGCGGTCGGCGGCGACACAACCGGCTTCGGCGAGTCGAGCGACGACATCTTGTCGTACCAATGTCGTGGTCCCGCAGGGTTGAAGTGTGTGGTGGAGGTGGGGGGAGTCGAACCCCCGTCTTTCAAGTTGTTGGTGGGACTTCTCCGAGCGCAGCCAGTGGGCAAGTCTCGGTCGACACCGCCCACCGGCAGAATGT
>JAENVU010000235.1 GCA_016650415.1 Acidimicrobiia bacterium | reverse complement strand
GTGACGTACAGCGCGTCGTCACCGGCCCGGACGGCCATCGCGATCGGGTCGTCGATGTCGGCGACCGGCGTGAGCTTGAATCGCGCGTCGCGCGGGTTGGGGACGGCGGTCGTCGAGGTACTCGATCCCTCCGGCGACGAGCTGGAGGTCGAAGAACTGGACGCGGGTGAGGTCCGTGTCGCGTCGGAGCTGCACGCGGCGAGCGCGAGCACGACGAGAACCATCAGAACCGAAGATCGACGCATCGAGTCACCGTATCGAGCCCAGCGCCCGGCTCGGGGTCACCTACGCTCTGCCACCGTGAAGTATGTCGTGCTCGTTCCCGATGGCTGTGCCGACGAACCCGTCGCCGTACTCGGGGGGCGGACGCCGCTCGAGGCCGCCCACCTCCCACATCTCCAGGCGCTTGCCGCCCGGAGTGAGGTCGGACGGGCCGCGGTGATTCCGGACGGGTTGCCACCCGGGAGCGATGTCGGCAACCTCGCGATCCTCGGGTACGACCCCGACGTCTTCCACACCGGTCGCGCTCCGATCGAGGCGGCCGCCATGGGTGTCGATCTCGCGCCCGGTGAGGTTGCCTACCGTTGCAATCTGGTGACGATCGACGAGGCCGGCACGATGGTCGACTTCGCGGCGGGTCATCTCACCAGCGAGCAGAGTCATCCGATCATCGCGGCGCTCGATGCCGAACTCGGTGGGGGACGCGATGGCGTGCGGTTCTACCCCGGGGTGGAATACCGCCACTTGCTCGTCGTTCCCGGGGCGTGGGCGGAGGCCGAATGCGTGCCGCCCCACGACCTCACCGGCCGGCCCGCAGTGTGGCCCACCGGCCCCGCGTCCACCCGGCTCCGGACCCTCATGGATGCCTCCCGAGCGGTCGTGAGCCGCGTCGCCGCCGAGGTTGATTCCACTGCCACTCAGATCTGGCTCTGGGGTCAGGGCACGCGCCCGCAGCTCCCCGATTTCGCCAACCGATACGGCGTCACCGGACGACTCACCTCCGCCGTCGACCTCGTCCGCGGGCTCGGCGTCCTGGCGGGGATCGAGGTCCTCGACGTGCCCGGCGCGAGCGCCGGATTCGACAACGACTATGTCGCGCAGCGGATGGCCTGCATCGACTCGCTGGCTGATCGCGACTTCTTCCTCCTCCACGTCGAGGCCACCGACGAGGCGGGTCACCAGCAGAACGCGGCCGCCAAAGTCGAAGCGCTCGAAGCGTGGGACCGAGACATCATCGGACCGCTCCTCGATGCGCTGCCGGCCTTCGGCGATTTCCGGATCCTGTTGATGCCCGACCACGCGACGCCGGTCGAGCTCGGGACCCACACTTCCGATTCGGTGCCGTATTTGCTGCACGACAGCGCCTCGACCGTGACCGGATTGCCCTATACGGAGACCGCAACGCGGGACTGCCCGGCCGTGGCCGCGCACACCCTTCTCGGTCGGATGGTCGCATCAGCCTGAGTTCCGGCCTATGATGGCCCCAGCGCCACCTCGTCGGTACCCCAGCATTGGCTGGGACCCCGCCAGAGCGACTGCGCCAGCTCGGAACTCCTGAGCTTTCTCTTGCCCCGGAGCGGGACCGAACATGGTCGTGACCCCCGGCGAGGTTCTTTCTCAACGCGACGGGTCCGCCCGTTCCCGGACCGGATTTCTCCGGAGCCGGATTCCAACTTCTGTGGTCCATCGACCCAAGGAGCAACATCTTCATGGCAGAGCAACAACTCGAACGCTCGATGCTCGACGGCAAGGATCGCGAACAACTGCACGCGATCGCTGGCGCAATGGGCATCAAGGGCGTCACCCGTCTCCGGAAGGCCGACCTCGTGGACGCAATCCTCGGGGCCGCCACGGGCGGCGCCAATGGCGGCGCGAACGGTGACGCGAACGGTGATGCGGCGGCCAAGCCCGCCAAGGCAACGAAGGCCACCAAGGCCAAGACCGGCAAGCGGACCGCGACGACCGAGTCGTCCGCCGAGACCGCGGCGGACGCACCGGCCGCCGCGCCGGCACGGAAAGCGATCCGTTCGAAGCGAGCGTCGGAACTCTCCGGCGACGACGGTGACCTCGCCGCGATCGCCGAGGAGGAGAACTCCCTCGGCGGTGGCGACGACGAGCCCGAGGTGGCACCGCGGCCGATGCGGCGGAACGCGCCGAGTGGCGGCGCAACGAGCACGTCGGACACCAAGACCGAGGTGAAGACCGACGCCCGGTCCGATGCGAAATCCGAATCCAAGTCGGAACGATCAACCTCGAGGGCGGGCGGCTCCAACGACAATGCATCGGCACGCGCACCGCGCGTCGACCCCGATGACGAGCGGGCGTCCTTTGGCGAAGGCAATCGGTCCGGCCGCCGGCGTCGGCGCCGCGGCCGGGACCGTTCCGGCAGTGGAGGCGGAGGCAGTGGCGGTGGCGGTGGTGACCGCGGCAACGAGCGAGGCAACGAACGCGGCGGCGCCGATCGCGATCGCGGTGCCGATGCCGAAACCCGCGAGTTCTCGGGCGAGCCGATCGACGTGCAGGGTCTCCTCGACCTTCGCGACGAGGGCTACGGCTTCATGCGCACGACCGGGTACCTGCCCGGGCGGGCCGATGTGTACGTCTCGGCCTCCCAGGTTCGTCGCTTCGCCCTACGGAAGGGCGACTTCATCAAGGGCGCGACCCGCCCACCGGCGAGCAACGAGAAGTACCCCGCGTTGTTGCGGGTCGACGAGATCAACGCCATGGAGATCGAGTCGGCGAAGAACCGCCCCCGGTTCGAGGACCTCACGCCGCTGTTCCCGGACGAACGCCTGAGCCTCGAGATGTTGGACGACCCGACGCTGCTCACCGGCCGTATCGTCGACCTGCTGTCGCCGATCGGGAAAGGTCAGCGCGGCCTGATCGTCTCGCCGCCGAAGGTCGGCAAGACCACGATCATGAAGCAGATCGTGGCTGCGATTGAGCGCAACAACCCCGAAGTGCACCTCATGGTCCTGCTCGTCGACGAGCGACCCGAGGAAGTCACCGACATGCGCCGGCACGTGCAACGGGGCGAAGTCATCGCCTCGACGTTCGACCGCCCGTCGGACGAGCACACGCTCGTCGCGGAGTTGGCCATCGAGCGGGCCAAGCGACTCGTGGAGCTCGGCAAGGACGTCGTGATCCTGCTCGACGGCATCACCCGTCTCGCCCGGGCCTACAACCTCGCGGCGCCGGCCTCCGGTCGGATCATGTCCGGTGGTATCGACGCCGGTGCGTTGTACCCACCGAAGCGGTTCTTCGGTGCCGCTCGGAACGTCGAGGAGGGTGGCTCGCTCACCATCATCGCGACGGCATTGGTCGACACGAACTCGAAGATGGACGAACACATCTTCGAAGAGTTCAAGGGGACCGGCAACATGGAGCTGAAGCTCGACCGCAAGTTGGCCGAGCGCCGCCTCTTCCCGGCCATCGACGTGAATGCGTCGAGCACCCGGCACGAGGAGCTCCTGATGGACCGGGACGAGCTCAACCAGGTGTGGAAGCTGCGCCGGGTGCTCAATGCCCTGGCGCAAGAGGGCTCGTCGGCCCCGGGTCTGGAGCTGCTCATCGACAAGCTGAAGACCACGAAATCCAACGACGAGTTCCTCGCCGAGATCGCCAAGGCGCCGACACCCGGCGGCTGATCGGGCGCTGGTGCACCTCGGGAATAGGGAGGGGTTCTACCTCCCACAGCCCGAGTTCCTAGACTGGACGGATCATGAAGACCGACATTCACCCCACCTACACCGAGTGCAAGGTGCACTGCTCCTGCGGCAACGAGTTCGTGACTCGTTCGACCGTGTCCGAGCTGCGCGTCGAGCTCTGCTCCGAGTGCCACCCGTTCTATACCGGTAAGCAGAAACTGGTCGATACCGGTGGCCGGGTCGAGCGCTTCAACAAGCGGTACGCGAAGAAGAAGTAAGCCACTTGAGTGACCAGCCGCGATACATGGGCGGCCAGGCGGTCGTCGAAGGCGTGATGATGCGCGGCGCGTCGACCTGGGCCGTCGCGGTACGGACTCCCGACGGCGACATCGACGTCGCGGTCCACGATGTTCCCGGCTGGGCCGAGCGGTACGGCAAGATCCCGCTCGTCCGCGGCGTGATGAACCTGGCCGAATCGATGGGGCTCGGCATGCGGGCCCTGTCGTACTCCGCCAACCTCCAGATGCCCGAAGACGAACGGCTCTCGGGAACGGCGATGGGCGTCACGATGGCCATCTCGATGTCGCTGTCGATCGGCCTCTTCATCCTGCTCCCGGCCTTGGGCGCCCGCGGCCTCGGCAGCCTCTTCGGCGTCACCGGCATCGCGTTCCATGCCCTGGAGGGTCTGCTCGTCCTGTCGCTGTTTCTCGGCTACCTCGGACTGATCGGGCGGATGAAGGAAATCCGCAAGGTGTTCCAGTACCACGGCGCCGAGCACAAGTCGATCGCCGCGTACGAGAACGACGTCCCGCTCACGCCCGAGTCCGCGCAGACCTTCACCACGGCCCATGTGCGATGCGGCACCAACTTCCTCCTCACGGTGCTGACCCTCGCGATCATCGTGTACTCATTCATCGGCCGGCCCGCGATCCCGTACCTGATCCTCTCGCGCGTGATCCTGATCCCGGTGATCGCCGGCTTGGCCTACGAGCTGATCCGGTTCGCGGCGCGGCACATGGACCGGCGTTGGGTCCGCACGATGATGATCCCAGGCTTGTCGCTGCAGAAACTCACGACGCGGGAACCGACCCTGGAACAGATCGAGGTCGCGATCGCCGCGTTGCGAGCCGTCTTCACGGCCGAGCAATCGGCAGAGGTCGACGCCCGGGTCGCCGCCTGAGGCCGGAGCCGTTCGTGATCGCGGGCATTCGTTAGCCTCGCCGCAATGGCCGATCCGATGTTCTCCCGTCTCGCGGAGCTCGAAGCTGAACTCGAACGGGTCGAGTCCACGCTGTCAGACCTGTATGCCGCGGGCGATCAGAAGGCGGCAGCCGACGCCGGTCGCCGCTCGTCCGAGTTGCGGCCGATCGTGGAGGCCTACCGCACGTACCGAACCAATGAATCGGAGTTGGCCGACGCCCGCGAACTCGCGGCCATCGAGTCGGACCCGGCGATGTTGGCGTTCCTCAAACAGGAGATCGCCGACAAGGATGCCGAGCGCGGCCGGCTCGACGCCGAGATCAAGGAACTGCTGATCCCGAAGGATCCGAACGACGGGAAGAACGTGATCGTCGAGATCCGCGGTGCCGAAGGTGGGGAGGAAGCGAACCTCTGGGCGGGGGACCTCTACCGCATGTACGGCTACTACGCCGATGCCCACAAGTGGAAGACCGAGGTCCTGTCGAGTCAACCCTCGGAGATGGGCGGATTTCGCGAGATCACCTTCGTGGTGCGCGGCCCGGACGCGTGGTCGCACCTGAAGCACGAAGCAGGGCCGCACCGGGTGCAGCGGGTTCCGGCCACGGAGAGCCAGGGTCGAATCCACACGAGCGCGGCAACGGTTGCGGTGTTGCCCGAGGCCGAAGAGGTCGACATCGCGATCGACCCGAGCGATCTCGAGATCGATACGTACCGGTCGACGGGCCCGGGCGGACAGTCGGTCAACACGACCGACTCCGCGATTCGCATCACGCACCGGCCGACGGGTCTCGTGGTGACGTGTCAGGACGAGAAGAGCCAGTTGCAGAACAAGGAGAAGGCGTTCCGGATCCTGCGGTCACGGTTGCTCCAGGTCGAGCAGGAACGCCAGGCCGCCGAAACCGCCGACGCGCGACGCAGCCAGGTGGGCGGGGGCGGACGATCCGAGAAGATCCGCACCTACAACTTCAAGGAGAACCGCGTGACCGACCACCGCGTCGGCCTCACGTTGCACAGCCTGGATGCAGTGCTCTCCGGCGACCTCGACGCCTTGGTGCAGCGACTCATGGCCGAGGAACGCCAGCAGCAGCTCGAGGACGCAGACTCCTGAACCTGACCTGGGGCGCAGTGCGCGCCGATGCCGAAGCGCAACTCCGGGCGATGGG
>JAENVU010000234.1 GCA_016650415.1 Acidimicrobiia bacterium | reverse complement strand
GATCCGTCGCGGCCCAGATAGAGGTTGGCGGCTTCCACCATCGGACCGGGCGATCCTCCTTCGAGCGCACGGAGGCCCTCGGCGAGTGTCGAGTAGGCGTTCGCGCCCGAGTACAAGAGGGCCGAGACGCCGAGATCGAACTGGGTCGGTCCGAATTCCTGGCCTCGGGTCCTGATGGGTTGCGCGTCGATCGCGTCCCGCAACGCGTCGTAGGCGAAACGCGGGTTTCCGCCGTGATGGAAGGCGCACGACGGGCGCCGGGCACAGTCGGCCATGAACGCGGCGAGCGATGCATCGAACCCCTGCGCCTGGGTGATCGTCAGATCCTGGGGGCTCAGCGACGGGTCGACGGCACCATCGAGGATCAGCGCGCGCACCCGATCAGGAAACCGTTCGGCGTACTTGGCCCCGAGAAAGGTGCCGTACGACAGCCCGAGATAGGTCAGCGTCCGGTCGCCGACCGCGGCACGCAACGCGTCGAGGTCCTGCACCGTGTCATCGGTCGAAATGTGTTGGAGCCATGATCCGCTTCGTTGCACGCAGGCGTCGACGAACCGCTTCGTGGCATTTTCGAGACTCGTCAACTCCTCCGGCGAGTCGGGTGCGCTGTCGGGTGTGAACATGTAGTCGAGCTTCCGGCCGCACTCGACCGGAGCACTCGCACCCGTTCCCCTCGGATCCCACGCCACGACATCGAACCGGTTGGTGATGGCATCCGGAAGTGACGCCGCGACGTAGGAGGCGAAGTCCCGCCCGGGCGCACCCGGCCCACCGGGATTGACGAACAGCGTGCCGATCTTCTGTCCGGATTTCGCCGTCGAACCCCGCGCCAACTTGAGGTCGACCCGGGGTCCCTGCGGCTGGGCCCAATCCACCGGAACCGCCACCGACGCACACTCGCCCAGGTCGCAGTCGCGCCACCGCAACGACGTGACCCCGTCGCCCACCGGACCTGAACTCGTGGAGGTGGATCGGCGCGGCGCCGGTTTGGAAACCGAACCGGACGAGCACCCGACCAGGGCCAGACACCCGGCCACTGCCAGTGAAGAGATGCGCCATCCGGCCATCGCTTCACCTTTGCAGAGATCGGGCCGGATACGGTGCCGCCTCATGGATCTCCTCATCGGCGGTACCCGCGCTCCCTCCAGTTCGGGCGCCATCCTCAGCATCCTCGAGCCCGCAACCGGACTCGAACTGACCACGGTCGCATCGGGCGACGCCGCCGACGTCGAACTCGCGATCCGAGCGGCCCGCGACTCGTTCGACGCCGGGGTGTGGGCGGGCCAGAGCGCCACGGCACGCGGTCGCGTCCTCCTTCGTGTCGCGGCCCTGATCCGCGAAGACCTCGAGGACATCGCGACCCTCGAGGCCCGCAACGCCGGAAAGCCCATCGGCGATGCCCGGTGGGAGGTCAACGCGGCGGCCGGCGTGTTCGAGTACTACGCGGGCGCTGCCAACAAGATCTTCGGCGAGACCATCCCCGTCCAGGACGCCGGCATCGACATGGTGCTGCGCGAGCCCGTCGGCGTGTGTGCGCTCATCGTTCCGTGGAACTTCCCGCTGCTGATCACGACGTGGAAGACCGCGCCGGCGCTCGCGTGCGGCAACTCGGTCATCATCAAGCCTGCTTCTCTCACCCCGCTCACCGCGCTCAGACTCGGCGAGATCCTGGTGGAGGCCGGAGTTCCGGCCGGGTGCGTGTCGGTGCTGCCGGGACCGGGCCGCGTCATCGGAGATGCGCTCGTGAGTGACCGGCGCGTCGACAAGATCGGGTTCACCGGTGAGACCACGACCGGCGCGTCGATCCTCCGAGCCAGTTCCGAGAACATCACTCGCGTCTCGCTCGAACTCGGCGGCAAGTCCGCGTGTGTCGTGTTCGCCGATGCCGACTGGGAGAAAGCAGCGGCCGAGACCCCGATGTCGGTCTTCGCCAATACCGGCCAGGACTGTTGTGCTCGCAGCCGGATCGTGGTCGAGGATTCGATCTACGACGATTTCGTCGCCGCGTTCACCCGCGCCACCGAATCTCTGCAGGTGGGTACCCCGCTCGACGAGACCACCGAGATCGGTCCGATGATCTCCACCGCTCAGCGCCAGGTGTCGCTCGACTACCTCGACATCGCGGCCGCGGAAGGTGCGGAACGGGTCACCGGCGGGATCGTGCCCGATGATCCCGGCTTCTACCTCTCCCCTGCAGTCCTCGCGGGCGTCGACAACGCGATGCGCGTCGCGCAGGAGGAAATCTTCGGACCCGTCGCGTCGATCATCCCCTTCCGCGACGAGGCCGATGCCATCCGAATCGCGAATGACACGCCCTACGGCCTGTCCGGTTCGATCTGGACCCGCGATCTCGGCCGCGCGATCCGGACGGCCAAGGCCATCCGCACCGGCGTCTTGTCGGTCAACACCAACAAGTCGGTCCGCACCGAGGCGCCGTTCGGCGGGTACAAGCACTCCGGCCTCGGCCGCGAACTCGGCATGCACGCCATGCACCACTACACCGAGGTCAAGAACCTCTTCCTCTCCTCCGAGTAGCCCCACCTCCCGACCTCCCAACGTTTGGCGGGTTATGTGCCCCAGCGGCGCGTCAGCCGCCAAACGTCGGGAGGGGAAGGGGGGTAGGGAGCGGTTCAGGGGCGGGGGGAACCGGTCGAGAAACCTTCGATGGATGCCGTCGCCGATCTCCGGCTCCT
>JAENVU010000233.1 GCA_016650415.1 Acidimicrobiia bacterium | reverse complement strand
TCCGGTACTGCGACCACGCGAACCACCCGATCGCCCCGGCGACGAGCAGCGTGACTCCCGCGGCCCAGCGAACCCAGCGCCGCGGACGCTTGGTGTCGCCGGTGACCTCCGCAACGTCGGTTGGTACCGCCATCGACCCGTCCCCCCAAAATCTGCCTGGGTCCGCGAAAGAACCCGGTGCGCCATCTCACGGTAGGTGGGCAACCGCGCATCAGTCGACCTCGTCACGAAAACCGCATGTGGCAACCGCGGGGCGCTGACGGCTCATTCGGCTCTCCCTATGATCGCCCCGATGCTTCACCGACGGAGACGGCCGCCTCCCTTCGTCGTGATCGCGGTCATCGCCGTCGCCCTCGGGGCCTGCGGGAGTTCCGGACCCGCGGCGCGACCGAAAACACCGGCCACTCTGCAAATCCTCGCCCTCGAACCCAACGCCCAGGTCGGTCCGGACGTCGACGTGCGGGTCGTGCTCCGCCACGCCCACCTCGTCCCCTCGATGCAGATCGGCGGCACCGTGCGCCCACGCGAAGGCCATCTTCACTTCTCGCTCGACGGTCGGATCGTGGCCATGACCAACAAGCTCTCGGAGCCATTGCGAAATCTCACTCCGGGTGAGCACACGGTCGGAGTGGAGTTCGTCGCCGCCGATCACCTCCCGTTCGCCAATCACGTGGTGGCGGCGGTGTCGTTCCAGGTGACGTGAAGCCCCGCCCCGCGCGTCGCGCCGGTCTCCGCATCGTGGGAGCGATCGTTTCCGCATCCCTCATGGCACTGTTCTCCGGGATGTCGGGCTCCGGGATGCCGACCGCCTCGGCCGCCGGCACCCGACCCGCCGACGGCGTCACCCCGCTCCCGAAGTACCGATGGCTCGAACCCCCGCCCTTCTTCGCGGCCGGGAACGAGACACCCGGTTCTGCCCGCGCGGCGATCCCGCTCCGTGCGACTGGTTCGGCGCCGAGCAGCATTGTCACACCGGACGCGCAGGTCGTGCTCACGCTCGGAACCGACGCGATCGCTCCCCGCGGGGAGGATCGCCGGGTCCGCGTCACGATCGAACCGGTCGCGGCATCGAGCGCGCCGCCGCTCGCCACCGGGTTGCGGGCGAACGGCAACGCGTACCGGATCACCATGGGCTACGAGCCGTCGGGAACGGCGGTGACCGCACTGGTGAAACCCGGCACGCTCATCCTGGCGGTGCCCGAACTCAATACCCAGCTCATGCGATCGGCGGGCGCGTCGCGTTGGGCTCCGGTGGACGCGCGCTCCCTGCCGCCCCGGAATCTGTCACTCAGCGCGGCCTTCGAACGGCCGGGCACCTACCTGAGCGCCACGAACCTCCCGGAGCTGGCCGGCCCCGCGCCGTCCCGTGATCACACCGCTGCGATCGTTGCCGGTGTCGTCGCCGTGCTGCTCGTTGCCGCCGGTGGGTTCGTGCTCCGTCGACGCCGCTCGGCCCGATCGGTCCGCGGGTCGGATTAGGTCGTTCGGGGGAACCCGAGGTCCGGGCCCCGCTGGGCAGGGTCGCCCCACCGCGTCGTGACGACCTTGGCCCGCGTGTAGAAGTGCACGCCTTCGGGGCCGTGGACATGCGTGTCGCCGAAGAGGCTCTGCTTCCAACCACCGAACGAGTAGTACGCCATCGGGACCGGGATCGGAACATTGATACCGACCATCCCGGCGTCGACCTCGTGTTCGAATCGCCTCGCCGCGCTCCCGTCGCGCGTGAAGATCGCCGCGCCGTTGGCGTAGGGGTTCTCCGAGACGAGCCGGGTCGCGTCCTCATAGGTGTCGACCCGCACGACGCACAGGACCGGCCCGAAGATCTCGTCGGTGTAGATCGACATCTCCGGGGTGACGTGATCGAACAAACACGGGCCGAGGAAGAAGCCCGCGCGGTCACTCGCGGCGCGACCGTCGACCACGAGCGTGGCACCGGCTGCGACACCGGCATCGACATAGGACCGCACCCGATCCCGGTGGACCTCGGTGACCAGCGGCCCCATCTCGGCGTCGGCATCGTCACCCACACCGACGCGCACCGTACGGGTGCGTTCGGCGATCGCGTCGACCAACTCGTCGCCGACGCGACCCACTGCGACCACGACCGAAATGGCCATACACCGCTCGCCGGCCGATCCGTATCCCGCGCTGACCGCTGCGTCCGCCGCGGCGTCGAGGTCCGCATCGGGCAACACGACCATGTGGTTCTTGGCCCCTCCGAGCGCCTGCACGCGCTTGCCGTGCGCGGCGGCAGTTTCGTACACGTAGCGAGCGATCGGGGTCGAACCCACGAAGCTGACCGCGCGGATGTCGGGATGGGCGAGGAGACCGTCGACAGCTTCTTTGTCGCCGTGGAGCACGGTGAACACACCGTCGGGCAGACCGGCATCCCGCCACATCTCGGCGATGAGGAGCGACGCCGACGGGTCGCGCTCACTCGGCTTGAGGATGAACGCGTTCCCACACGCGATGGCCACCGGAAACATCCACATCGGGACCATCGCCGGGAAGTTGAACGGAGTGATCCCGGCAACCACGCCCAGAGGTTGGCGGATCGAGTGCACGTCCGTGCCCGTCGAGACCGACTCCGAGTAGCCACCCTTGAGGAGGTGCGGGATCCCACAAGCGAACTCGACGACTTCTTGACCCCGCGCGACCTCGCCCAACGCGTCGGACACGACTTTGCCGTGCTCCGAGCTGATGGCTCGGGCCACTTCGCCCTTGCGCGCATCGAGGATCTCGCGGAAGGCGAAGAGGATCGCGACCCGACGACCGATCGGCGTCTCGCTCCATTCCGCGGCGGCGCGGGATGCGCCGGCGACGGCGGCCTCCAACTCGTCCGGACCGGCGAGCGCCACCTCACGAGCCACGCGACCGGTGGCGGGATCGAACACCACCGAGGTGCGACCGGGCGCCCCATCCCAGATCTTTCCGTCAATCCAATGCTGGACCGTGCTCACAGCCACCCTCTCAAATGCCAAGCCGGCGTTGACGCCG
>JAENVU010000232.1 GCA_016650415.1 Acidimicrobiia bacterium | reverse complement strand
GTCGCGCTCGAGTCCGTTCGAAGGTTCGTCGCCCCAAGCGCGCCGGTGCCTCTCGGGCATGGATGCTGACCACGATCGGGCTCGTGCTCGTCGGCACCCTGCTCGTGTTCCTGAGCTACGAGGACCGCGCCGCCGCCAAGCCGCCGAGGCTCGGCGATCACTGGCACTCCTACCTCGGTGTGAACCTCTGCGGGACCTGGGAGCCGCCGGTGCCCCAGTTCGAGGGTCGTGACGGCAGCATGGCCCCGCAACCCCAGGCCGGTATCCACTCCCACGCCGACTACCTGATCCACGAGCACCCGTACGCGAGCGACGAGTCCGGCTCGAAGGCCACGCTGGGTCGCTACCTCTCGTACGCGCAGACCAAGGTCACGTCGAACTCGATCACGCTCTGGAACCAGTGGGTTCCGAACGTGTCCTACAGCAACGGCGACGCCTGCCCCGACAAGAAGGTCGGCGAACTGCAGTGGAAGGTCGGCCGGCTGGGACGGCCGTGGCCGAAAGTGGCGCGGACCGGCAATCCGGCCGACTACCACATGGAAAACGGCGACATCATCGCGATCTACTTCCTGCCCAAGGGTGCTGCGCTCGAACAGCCACCTGGTTCCGACGAAGCGCTGCACAACATCAGCGACCTGAACGGACAGTCGGCGATCCCGAACGCATCCACATCGACTTCGGTGCCGGCTCCGACCCCTGATTCTACGCCGCCCGCGAGTGACCCAACGCCCCCGTCGACCGACGCGACCACGACCACCGCCCCGGCAGGCAGTACGACCACCACCACGCCGTGAAGGCAGTCGTTCTCGTCGGAGGCGCAGGCACCCGGCTCCGGCCGTTGACCTTCTCGACACCGAAGCCCCTGCTGCCCATCGCCAACATCCCGTTCCTCGAACGCCAGTTGCATTGGCTGGCCGGGTACGGCGTCGACGAAGCCGTCCTGTCCCTCGGGTATCTCCCGGAGGCCTTTCTCGAGCACTTCAGCGACGAGCGCTTCGGTGACATGAAGTTGCGCTTTGTCATCGAGCACGAACCGCTCGGGACGGCCGGCGGGATCCGATTCGCCGCGGAAGGAATCAACGAACGGCTCGTCGTCTGCAACGGCGACGTGTTGACCGATCTGGATCTGGCGGAGTTCGTGACCTTCCACGAGGCCCGGGGTGCATCCGCGACGATCTCGCTGGCTCGGGTCGAGAACCCGTCGGCATTCGGGGTCGTTCCGACCCGATCCGACGGCGAAGTGATCGCGTTCGTCGAGAAGCCGCCGCGCGATCAGGCGCCCACCAACTGGATCAACGCCGGGACCTACGTGCTGGAACCGTCGGTCCTCTCCTCGATCCCGCCGCGGCTCAACGTCTCCATCGAGCGCGAGACCTTCCCGCGCATGTTGGAACACCCGGGCCAGCTCTACGCGATGCGTTCCGAGGGCTACTGGCTCGACATCGGAACCCCCGAGAAGTATTTCGATGCGCATCTGGATGTCCTCGCCGGACAACTCGGATTGCCGCCGACGCCCACTGCGAAGGAACAGTCGCCGGGAGTGTGGGTCGAGCCGGGTGCGGTCGTGGAAGACTCCGCGACTCTTGAGGGTCCGGTGCTGATCGGCGCGGGCGCCCGGGTCGGTGCCGGTGCGGTGGTCCGGCGTTCGGTGCTCGGTGCGGGCGCGGTCGTCGGAGCCGGCGCCATCGTGCACGAGAGTGTGCTCTTGGAAGGGGCACGACTCGGCGATCGCGAGTCATTGGATCGAGTCGTCCTCGGCGACGACGTGCGACTGGATGTGGGAGGAGCAGCGTGAAGGCGTTGATCACCGGGGGTGCAGGGTTCATCGGATCGACGTTGGCGGATCGGCTGCTGGCCGATGGGTGGTCGGTGGATGTCGCCGACGATCTTTCGAGCGGGTCGTTGGCCAACCTCGCCGGCGCCCGGGCGGTCGGTGACCGGCGGTTCTCCTTCCATCGCATCGACATCCGCAACGCGGCGATCACCGATCTGATCGAATCGCGTCAGCCCGATGTGGTCTTTCATCTGGCGGCGCAGGCCGACGTACGAGTCTCGGTCGCGCGTCCGCAGTTCGATGCCGAAGTGAACGTGATCGGCACGCTCAACGTGTGCCAGGGCGCGTTGGCCGCGGGGGCCAAGAAAGTCGTGTTCGCCAGTTCCGGTGGGACGATCTACGGCACCCCGACGCAGATCCCGACGCCGGAGACCCACCCCCAGCGGCCG
>JAENVU010000231.1 GCA_016650415.1 Acidimicrobiia bacterium | reverse complement strand
GCGTTCGACCGCCCGACCGTGATCGAGGTTGCCGCTGGAAACCGAGTCATAGCACCTCCGGAGCGCCGGGACGCCCGACGCTACGCGCGTACCCCTGCCCGGTTGACCGAGACCAGCCACTTTTCGCTTGATCGTCGGGCCTCGCCCCGGCAGGCTGGGGTCATGAACGGAAGCCTCGAGCACCTCGGGACCGATGAGTGTTGGCGGTTGCTGACCCAGTACCACCTGGGACGGGTGGCGATGGTGCTGGAGGGTCGCCCGTTCGTGATGCCGGTCAACTACATCGTGAGCGGTGTCTCGGTGTTGTACCGGGCGGGTGCCGGGTCCTCGCTCGACCCGGCCGAGGCCGGCAGCCTCGTCGCGCTCGAGGTTGATGCGACCAAGCCCGAGTACCACTCCGGCTGGAGCGTGGTGCTGCAGGGTCATGCCCGTCAGGTCACCGACTCGGCCGAGCTGGCGGACTGCGCCCGACTGCCGTTGCGGCCGTGGGTCACCCATGCCCAATCGGTCTGCGTCCGGATCACCGGTGAGGTCACGGGCCGCCGCATCGGCTTCAGGTGAGCCGACCTCGCGGTCAGGTGGAGCGACGTTCCCGTGCCGCGGGCATCCAGTTCGGGCCGGCGGTCGCGTCGATGCGATCGACGAATCGTTGGCCGACGGGTTCGATGAGTTCGAGAAGCTGGCGGGTCGGCCCCTCGCCGAAAGCGCGCCACGTCCGCTCGGTCAACTGGTTCGTGCGCGTTTCGATCCGCTCGCGCCGCGCGAGGCCGGCGTCATTGACCCGCCCATCCGTCGCGAGCCCGCGTGCTTCGAGGTCGGCCAGCGCGACCTCGAGTTCGGCGTCGTCCGCGCCCCGGCTCCGCGGGATCCAATCTCCCGGATAGTTCAGGTGGGCGTCGTGCAACAGCCCGGCTTGGGTCCCCGAAATGTCCTCGGCGACGAGGATCGCAAAGTGCGTGTCGCCCCGATACTCCCGCAGGCAGTTCAGAGCGAGCCACGCTGAGACCAGCTGGTCCTCCGGACGCGGCCATTGTCGGTGCGCCGCGAACATCACCCGTCCGGATGAGGGCACGTCGGCCGCGGCTGCCCACAAGGGCGCGGCCATGCTCGCAAGCTCGTCACTGATCTCCGGCGCGTAGGTGCGCAGGCCTTCCCCGACCGAGCGGTTGCGCGCGTCGGTGATCTCCGACCACGTGGTCGCGGCAGCGGCCAGGTTGAGCGAGACATCGATGAAGCCGGGATGAATCGAATAGAAGGCAGCGGCGACGGCCTCCGCACCGGCAGCCGCGAGCGGCGCGCTCCGGCTTGCGATGTAGTAGCCGAACCCGTTCTCGACCCCGAGAGTGGTGTAGGCCTCGATCGCGCCGGGGTCCCAGTAGATCCAACCGATCAATCGATGCGAGGCCATGGACGCGCGTGCGCTCAGCTCGGTCCAGTCGGTCATGCGCGCAGCGTACCGGGGGGTTCCGAACCCGGCCTCCCGGTGTGGTTGCTTCGAGGAGGAGACCGTGCGTCACGTGGTCGAGGCGACCAGCCAGCCCGCGGCACCGAGCGAGACTCCCGTTCCCGGCTCGTAGTGCGCCTCGAGCGCGAGACGGATTGTCGCCGTCGCTTCGTCTCGTGACTCGGCGGGTACGGAGCTGAGCAGCCCGCGGACGATCCCGGTGCCGAGAAGGAACTCGAACGAGTCGTCGAGGGTGCCACCGCCTCCCACCACGATGGTCGCGTCGATCGGCGCGATCTCGATCCCGGTGAATCCCGCGGCCGCGAGGAGCGCCCGGATCTCGTCAGGATTCTCGAGTGCGAACATGCCCGGTCCGTTGGCCCGACCGCCGAGTTGTGGGAGCCGGCCGTGACGCTCGAGGGCGCGGGCGACGGACATCAGCCACTCGTTGGCTTCGAGTCCCTGCCAACTGACGAACACCGACCGACCGCCGGGGACGAGCGTCTGTCGCAGGTTGGTGAAGGCCGCCACCGGATCGTCGAAGAACATGACGCCGAACTGGCTGATGAGTGTGTCGAACTCGTTCGGTGCAAAGTCGTGCGTCTGCGCGTCGGCCACCATGAACTCGGCGTTGGGTCGCGACGCGGCCCGGGCGCGTGACGTCGCGAGGTCGAGTAATGGCCTCGAGAGATCGATACCGAGCACCCGGCGCGCAACTCCGGCCGCAGCCAAGGCGGTGGCACCGCTGCCGCAGCCGACATCGAGCACCGCGTGTCCCGGATCGAGCATCGCGGCGTCCAACAGCGCGTCCGCGAAGGGCGTCAGTTGGTGGTCGTAGCGATCGGCGTGGTCCACGTAGTGCGCGGATTCGGGTCCGTTCCACGCTTCTGATTGCTGCTGGTTGGCACTCATTGCGACATCCCTGATCGGTCGGGGGTCGGTGACGATACCCACCCGCCGAGGTCAGCAGCTGCGAGCCGGGTGAGGAGTGCGCAATAGTTGCGAGCACCGAGGAGGACTTATGAGCGTCGACTGTCGGACCCGACTTCAGAAGGACATCCAGGCGTTGGCGCGCGACGCGGTCTTCGACGCGGTGATTCCCGACGCCATCGCGGTACACGGCGCGCTCGCGGCACGGGGTGTCACCTATCAACAACTTCCGTCGCTCGGTCTCGATGTCGACGGTCGTGGGGTCACACTCGGAGCAGCTGACGGCGCGCTGTACGTGCGATCCGGCACCGACACTGCCGGGGTCGTCGTGGAACTCGCGGCCGACGCACTCTCGGATCTCGTGCAAGACGTGCAATCCACAATGGGCCTGGCGATGACGTCCCGGGTGCGCATCGCTGCGGGTGCCATCAACGACTGGATCGGTTGGGAACCCGCGTTGCGCGCGTTGTTCGACGGGCGCAAGGTGCACGAGACCGGCGATGTCACGTTCACGGATCTCGACGGTGGTCCGCTCGACCTCAGTCGAACCTTCACGGTCGACGACGACCGCGAGGAGATGGCGCACTTCCTGGCCCAGGCCGGCTTCCTCCACCTGCGCCAGGTCTTCGACCGGAGCGTGATGGACGCGATCGGCGCGGACATCGACGAGTGCATCGGCCGTGCGACTCCCGACGACGGTGAGTCGTGGTGGGCAGAAGACGCCACGGGCACCGCGCAGGCGGTTCGCGTCCTCTTCTTCTACGAGAAGTCCGCGGCCCTTCGCGAGGCGGTGGCCGATGAGCGATACCAGTGGATCGGCGATCTCACCGGAGACGGGCATCAGCACAAAGGAGGTGGTGAAGGCCTGGTGAAGCCGCTCGGCATTGTGCGCGGGCTCTCCGATCTGCCGTGGCACAAGGACTGTGGCCAGGGGAAGCACGCGTACATGTGCAGCGCGCTCACGTGTGGAATCTCGATCACCGGCGCGGATCGGGTGAGTGGCGCGCTCGGCGTCATTCCCGGGAGCCATCGCGCCAACACGATGGCGACCGGCCGCGACCCGAACCTCGATCTGGTGCCGCGGACGCTCGAGACCGAGACCGGAGACGTGACCGTGCATTGCAGTGACACGCTGCATCGAGCCCACCCGCCGGTGGAGCGGCCCCGCAAGGTCGTCTATTCCGGCTTTGGATTGGCTCCCCTTCCCGGGGATGAAGCGATCGCCGACCCGCGCTACAGCCGGGACGCCCGGGCCGATCTGTCGAGCGTCCAGGACCGGATCGAGGCCGCGGACAACCCTGACGATCCCCGTCGGTACCAGGCGCGCCGCCGTCGATGACCCGGGCCCGGTTTAGAGTTACGCCCATGATCGGACGCCTGGGAGTCCTCGTGATCGTGGCGGTTGGTGCCGCGGCGCTCACCGCGTGCTCGAGCGACGGGACCCCGTCGGGGAGTCCGTCGTCGACGGATCCGGCAGTGACATCGACGACGACCACGACCTCGACCCTGCCGCCGACGACCACGACGACCGGCGCGGTGGTACTCACGCGCGATCCGTTCGAACCCATC
>JAENVU010000230.1 GCA_016650415.1 Acidimicrobiia bacterium | reverse complement strand
GAGTTGGTCAGATAGAAACGGCGCTCGGTCTCGACGACGTAGGAGAACATCGGGAGCACATCGCGGTACTCGCGATAGAGCTGGAGTTCGATCTCGGTTTCGTAGCGTTCGAGATCCTCAGCGCTCATGCTCGCCCCTCATACGCCTGCGCCAATTTCATGCGTCGAAGTGTAGAGGCGCGGTGCCCCGACGGAGCGTCAGAAGCGCTTCTCTTTGATCTTCGCGGCCTTCCCGATCCGGTCGCGCAGGTAGTAGAGCTTCGCCCGCCGCACGTCGCCACGGGTGGCCACTTCGATCTGGGCCACGATCGGCGAATGCACCGGAAAGGTGCGCTCGACTCCGACGCCGAAGCTCATCTTGCGAACCTTGAACGTCTCCCGGACGCCGTCGCCCTTGCGGCCGATCACGACACCCTGGAACAGCTGCACCCGCTGACGGTTGCCTTCAACCACCCGGACGTGCACCTTCACGGTGTCGCCGGGAGCGAACTCGGGGATGTCGTCGCGCAATGCGGCGCGGTCGACCAGGTCTGTGGGGTTCATGGCGCGCTGGGTCCTTCGGGCGGATCTGTGGAGGGGATGATGCTAGCCGGACGCGTCCGGATTCGAGAACTCGTCGAGGAGGGCCCGTTCGGCGGGTTCCAGCGCATCCTCGCCGCCCGGAATCAGGTCGGGTCGCCGGTCCAGGGTCCGGCGCAGCGATTGGGCTCGTCGCCACCGCTCGATCCGGCCGTGATCGCCGGATCGGAGCACGTCCGGCACGGCCCAGCCCCGAAACTCCGCGGGCCGGGTGTACTGCGGATACTCCAGCCGCCCGGCGGCAAACGACTCGTCCACGCCGGATTCGGCGTTTCCCATCACGCCGGGGACCAGGCGGGTCACGGCCTCGATCACCACCAATGCGGCGGCTTCGCCTCCGGCCAGGACGACATCGCCCACCGACAACTCACCGTCGCAGAGGTGGTCCGCGACTCGCTGGTCCACCCCTTCGTACCGGCCGCACAACAGTGAGAACCCGTCGAGCGCGGCCAACTCGCGAGCACGGCCCTGATCGAACCGGCGGCCACCGGCGGCGAGGAGCAACAGCGGACGGGGCGGCGCGACGGCTTCCACCGCGGCGAAGAGCGGCTCCGGCATCATGACCATGCCCGGTCCGCCGCCGAACGGAGCATCGTCAACGGTTCGATGCGGATCGGACGCCTGGGTCCGCAGATCGTGAAGGCGCAGATCGAGCCGGCCGGCGTCGCGGGCACGTTGGATCAAGGACAGTGAGAGCGGGCCGCTCAGATACTCCGGAAAGATCGAGAACACGTCGATACGCATGGTCGGATCAGTCCCAGAGTCCTTCGGGCGGGTCGACGACGACGATGCCCGGCTCATGCGAGACGAGGAACGCCAGTGGGAGGAGACGGTCGCCGTCGAGGACGAGCAGATCACTCGCCGGGTTCGCTTCCAACGCGATGACCGTTCCGAGGGTGGTTCCCGTCCGGTCCTGCACGGTCGCGCCGATCAGCTCGTGCACCCACAGTTCGTCGGCGCCCGAATCGATCCGGTCTGCGTAGAGCACCTCGCCCTGGAGGGCCTCGGCGGCGTCTCGATCCGCAACCCCTTCGAACCGCACCAACCACCGCTGCTGATGGCGGCGCGAGGACGCGACGACCAGTTCGCGATCGGCGGTGGCGAGCGACGCACCCGGCGCGACGCGTTCGTCGCGATCGGTGCTCAGGAGCACGGCGACCTCACCGCGCAAGCCGTGAGCCCGTCCGATGCGGCCTACCTCGAGGCGGGCGGCCGCGCTCATCGGCTATTCGACGATATCGACCGACGCGCGGATACCTTCGGCAGCGCCCGCAGCCCGCGTGACCTGCCGCAATGCCTGCACCACACGACCGCGCTTGCCGATCAGCCGACCCATGTCGCCCTTGTCGGCGTGGACGAGGAGTGAGACCTCGCCGCGCCGCTCGATGATGTCGACGTCGATGGCATCGGGCTCGTCCGCGATGGAGCGGGTGACGTGCTCGACGACCGCCTTGGCGAGGCCACCGATGATCCGGTTGCCTTCGGCGCCGACTTCGTCGTCGTACTCGTCGTCGTGGTGGTCCTGGTCGCTCATGCGTCACCCTCGGGCGCGGCGTCCTCGGACGGTGCTTCGTCGGCGCTCGCCTCGGCGGCGGCCGCGTCCTCGGCCGCTTTGGCTTCGGCAGCTTTGGCCTCGGCCGCGGCGGCGTCCGCCTGGACCTTGGCATCGGCGGCCGCCTGAGCTTCCGCCGCGGCCTTGACCTTCGCAGCCTCGGCTTGCGCCGCGGCCTGGCCCTTGGCCCGACGGGTCGCGACCTTGGCGGCAGTCGAGACCGACGAACGGGTCGACTCGTACTGCTCCCAGATGCCGGCGTTCACGAGGAGACGGTGCACCTGCGTGCTCGGCTGGGCACCCTTGGCCAGCCAGTCCATGACCTTGGCGTCGTCGATGGTGAACCCCGACGGCTCCTGGCGCGGCTGGTAGTGACCGATGATCTCGATGTAGCGACCATCACGGGGGCTGCGGCCGTCGGCGACGACCACTCGGTAGCTGGGCTGCTTCTTCTTGCCCACGCGCATAAGACGAATCTTGACGGACACGTGCTGGGATTTCCTCTCCGAAAGGGACTGCGCCGCCGGGCGACGCGAGGGCGCCAGGCTAGCGGCTCAGACTGCCATCATGCCGGGTCCGGCTCAGTTTCCACCTTGCAGCTGACTGAGGTCCATCCCGGCGAGGCCCCGGAGTTTGGGCCGTTTCCCCCCGCCGGTGAGGGCTTTCATCATCTGCTGGACCTGTTTGAACTGCTTCAGCAGCGCATTGACCTCGGAGGTGGAGGTCCCACTCCCCTTCGCGATCCGCACGCGCCGTGATCCGTTGATCAACGTCGGGTCCCGCCGTTCCGCGGCGGTCATCGAGCAGATGATGGCCTCGATCCGGTTGATCTCACCTTCGTCGACCTCGGCGTTCTTCATCTCCTTGGGCATGCCGGGCAGCATCTTCATGATGTTGCCGATCGGTCCCATCTTTCGGACCTGGCGCATCTGCTCCAAGAAGTCTTCGAGGGTGAACTGGCCCTTGCTCAGCGATTCCTGGGCCCGTTGCGCGACGTCGGCATCGAAGTTGGCTTCGGCCTTTTCGATCAACGTGAGCACGTCACCCATGCCGAGGATCCGGCTCGCCATGCGGTCGGGATGGAACGGCTCGAAGTCCTCGAGCTTCTCACCGGTTCCTACGAAGAGGATGGGTTTGCCGACGACTTCCTTGACCGAGAGCGCGGCACCGCCGCGTGCGTCACCGTCGATCTTGGTGAGCACCACTCCATCGAGTCCGACGGCTTCGTCGAACGCGGTGGCGACGTTCACCGCTTCCTGACCGGTCATCGCGTCGACGACGAGCAGCGTGTTGGTCGGGTTCACCACGTCGCGCACCTGTTTGAGTTCGAGCATCAACTCGGTGTCGATCTGCAACCGACCGGCGGTGTCGACGATCACCACGTTGCGACCGAGCCGCGCCGCTTCGTCGAGCGCGGTGCGGGCGACTTCGACGGCATCCTGCGGGCCGTCCTCGGGCACCGACCAGACGGGGACATCCACTCGGCTCCCGAGCACGCGGAGCTGCTCGACGGCCGCCGGTCGCGCCAGGTCCGCGGCGACCAACAGGACCTGGAGACCCTGGCTCTTGAGCTGGCGCGCGAGCTTGGCCGCCGCGGTGGTCTTGCCCGCGCCCTGCAGACCACACATCATCACGACGGTCGGAGGCTTCGGACTCATCGTCAACTTGCCGGACGTCCCGCCCAGCGTCGTGATGAGTTCCTCGTGGACGATCTTGATGACCTGCTGCGCGGGGCTGAGGCTCTTCTGGACCTCGGCACCGTTGGCGCGTTCCTTCAGCCGGGCGATGAGCGCCTTGACCACCTTGACGTTGACGTCGGCTTCGAGCAGCGCCAACCGGATCTCGCGAGCAACCGCGTCGATGTCGGCCTCGGAGAGCTTCCCGCGGCTCCGCAGGCGCGAAAAGATCCCGTCGAATCGTTCGGAGAGGGCGTCGAACATGAGACGGCGAGTATACGGAGCCGCTTCTCGGCAGAGTCGGTCGGCGACGGATACCGGTCAGAACAACGCGGCGACGAACTCCTCGGGGTCGAACTCGATGAGGTCGTCGGCGGTTTCACCGACACCGACGACCTTCACGGGAATCCCGAGTTCGGACTGAATCGCGAGCACGATGCCGCCCTTCGCGGTGCCGTCGAGTTTGGTGAGGACGACACCGGAGATGTCGACCGTCTCCGCAAACTGGCGCGCCTGGGCCAACCCGTTCTGCCCGGTCGAGGCATCCACGACCAACAACACCTCACGCAGCGCACCATCGGTGCGTTCCACGATGCGACGGAGCTTCTTCAGCTCCTCCATCAGGTTGACTTTGTTGTGCAGGCGGCCGGCCGTGTCGACGAGCACGACGTCGGCGCCCCGGGTCGCGGCCGCGCTCATCGCGTCGAACACGATCGAGCCTGGATCAGCACCGTCTTGGCCGCGCACGATTTCCGAGCCGGTGCGCGCGGCCCACGTGGCGAGTTGTTCGGCGGCCGCGGCGCGGAACGTGTCGGCCGCGGCGAGCACCACCCGGTGACCGGCATCGACTTCGCGCTGGGCGAGCTTCGCGATGCTCGTCGTCTTCCCGACCCCGTTGACCCCGACGAACATCCACACGGAGGGCCCCGACTCGGCTCGACCGAGGGCACGGTCGGAACCGGTCAGCAACGCCACCAGTTCTTCCCTGAGCAGTTCGACGACCCGCTCGGGGTCCGACACCTTCTCGGCGCCCACCCGTGCCCGCACCGCGTCGATCACCTTCGTGGTCGTGGGCACCCCGACGTCGGCGAGAATCAGTGCTTCCTCCAGGTCGTCCCAGGTCTCGTCGTCGATCTTGCCGCGACTCGCGATCCCGGAGAAGACGCCGGTGAAGGCATCACGGGTCTTGCCCAGCCGGTCGCGGAGACGGGGCTTGACTCGCTCGGGCTCGGGTTCGACCGGTGGCGCCTCCGGTTCGAGTGCGACGTCCGGCGCCGTCTCCGGTGCGAGGGTGTCGACCGGCGCGGTCGGAGGCGTCGGGCGGAGGTCTTCCTCGACCCCCGGTCGCGACCGGCGGGCAAGCAGCAGTCCGCCGACTCCGAGGACGACAACGAGCGCGACGATCAGAACGAGCAGAAGGGGTTCCATCAGCGGGCGAGCCTAAACCTCGGTTATCGGTCGCTCGGGAACTGACCTTCCTTGTTCGCCGCAGGTCCAGCGTGGCCGCCGGTCGGGCGGTAGCGCACGACGTCCTGGCCGAGTGGTTGGACGTCGACGGCATCGAGCGCGGACTTGACCCGGGCCCGGAGTTCGCGAGCGACCCGCCATTGTTCGAGGGGCAGCGTCTTGACCCCGAGCCGGATCACGACCTGGTCGCTGGTGATGTTCTCGATACCCAGGACTTCGGGCGGTTCGAGCACGAGCGATGCGAACTCGTCGTCGGCGACCACCGACTCCGCCGCCTCTCGGATCGCATCGAGCGCCGTCGGCAGGTCGGCGTCGTACGCGACCGGAATGTCGAGCACGGCCCGTGCCCACTGCTGGCTCTTGTTCCCGACCCGGCGGATCTCACCGTTCGGCACATGCCAGACCACACCTTCGACGTCGCGCACGCGCGTCGTCCGGAGGCTCACGCCCTCGACGGTTCCGGCGGCGAGATCCAGGTCGACGACGTCGCCGACGCCGTACTGGTCCTCGACCAGCATGAACAGCCCGGAGATGAAGTCGCGGACCAGCGTTTGCGATCCGAATCCGATGGCCACGCCGACGATCCCGGCTCCAACGCCGACCGCGGCGAGGTTCACCGTGAGCGTGTTGAGGATCATGACGAGCGCGGTCGCCCAGATGATCGCCCCCACGATGCTGCGGATGACCGCACCGATCGTCTCGGCGCGCAGCGCCCTGCGCACGGTCGGTACCGGTCCGGTGTCGAGCAGTGCCACCCCGGTACGGCGCCGCAGGTTCGCCATCCGCTCCGCGGTCTCGTCGCGCGAGAGGCGCTTCACCACCCGGCGGATGACCAACCGCGAGATCCGCACCAGCAGATAGGCCACCAGCACGATGACGAGAATCCGGAACGGTTTGCTGATGTCGTCGGCGAAGCGAGCCGCGCTGGCGCTTCCCGTGATGTCGTGCACCGTCGAGCACAACCAGGCCTGCTGGCCCGTGGGACCGCATGCGTTGATCAGCTCGAGGTCGTTCGCGGCGTCGAGCGGAAGGGTCATCGAATCCCTAGGTCAGCACGATCTCGCCACGCATCCGCTGGCTCACGACCTTGGTCGATCCACCGGGTGCCATGGAGACCCCGTAGAGACAGTCGCCGGCTTCCATCGTGCGCTTCTGGTGCGACACGACGAGCAGCTGAGCGTCGTTGCGGAACTCGTGGATGAGATCGAGGAAGCGGTGCAGGTTGACGTCGTCCAACGCGGCCTCGACTTCGTCGAGCAAGTAGAAGGGCGAGGGACGAGAGCGGAACACCGCGAAGAGGAACGCCATCGCGGTCAGGGACCGTTCTCCACCTGACAGCAGTGACAGCCGCTTCGTGTTCTTGCCCGACGGTCGCGCCTCCATCTCGATCCCCGTGTTCAGGAGATCGTCCGGATCGGTGAGGAACACCCGCCCGGAACCGCCGGGGAACAGCGTGCCGAACAGCTGCTCGAAGTTCGCCTGCACGTCGGCGAATGCGGTCTCGAACACCGTCACGATCTCGATGTCGACTGCCTTGATCACGCGTTGGAGCTCACGACGACTGTGCTTCACGTCGTCGAGTTGCTGGACGAGGAAGTCGTGCCGTTCTTGCAGCGCCTCGTACTCCTCGAGCGCCAACGGGTTGATCGGACCCATCAACCGCAGGTCGCGATCGAGGTCTCGGGCCCGACCGGCGAGCGTGGTGCCGTCGGGAACGACGGGGGCCGGCGCGTCGATCGCCAGCCCCGGTTCGCAATCGAACTCGGTGCGTACCCGTTCGACGGCGGCTTCGAGCCGCATGCGGTTCTCGACCTCTTCGACTTCGCGGCGCTGCTGCCGCTCACGCACTCCGGCGAGGTCGTGTTCCTGGGCCTGACGTTGGCTGCGCAGCTGTTCGAGCCGGCCGCCGGCCGCGCTGGCCTTCTCCGCCTGGATCCGCCGTTCCTCCCGCACCCAGCCGTACACGGTCTCGATGCGGGTACCGAGATCGTCGAGCCGACCCCCGACTCGCTCGTACGCGACGCCCTTGCCCGTGAGCGCCGCGCGATACCGCTCGGCGGCCGCTTTCGCTTCGGGGTCACGGGCGAGGCGATCCTCGACCTCGGCGAGCCGACGGTTGAGCAACATCCGGCGCTCGTCGAATGCGGCAACCCGGACCGAGTGGTCGCGCCGGACCCCGCGCAGCGCGGTCTCCCGAGCGTCGAGTGCCGCGAGTGCGGCGGCCCGGTCGGCGGCAACGGTCTGCGCCGCCACTTCGGCAGCCTCCAGCTGCGGGAGGCGCGCTTCGAGTTCGGCGAGCGTCGCCTGCTCCGCGGAGAGCGCGTCCAGGAGCGCGACTCGTGAAGCCTGCGCGGCTTCCAACTCGTGCGCACGCTCGCGCTGGGCGGTGGTGAGCCGTTCGGCTTCGGACTTCGTCCGATCGTGCGTGCTCCGGGCAATGCGGGCCGCTTCGGCCGCGCGCTGCTCGGCCGCCCGGACCTCGGTCAGATCGACGCGCGCCGCGTCCACTGCCGTCCGGGCCTGATCTCGGGTCCTCAACGCGGCTTCGGCCGCCGTGACGGCTTCGTCGAGCGCGGCGCGGGTCACGCCCGCGGTGTGGTCGCCACCGAAGCGCCAGGGTCGGCCGCCGCCGAACCGATCTCCGGCACGGGTCATGACGGTCAAGTCCGGATTCGCGATCGCGAGATCCATGGCGGCATGCCAGTCGCCGTCGCTCAGGACGACGCCGGCAAGCGTGCGGGTCAGGGTGGCCTGCAAGCCGGGCAGACTGCCGCGCACGCAGCTCGCGAGCGGGCGGGCGCCGTCGGGAGCGAGCGTCGCCCCCGTGGTCACGGCGGTCTCGTTGGCGTCGAGCACCAACAACCATGCACCGACGTCGCCATCGGCGAGGCGTCGGATCGCCGACTGGGCTTCGTCTCGTCCCGAAACGATGACCGAACCCATCGCATCGCCAAGCGCCGCGGCGACCGCAACTTCGGCCCCCGGATCGATGACGAGATGGTTCACCAGCGACCCGGCGACGCCGAGCATGCCGTCGAGGACGGCAGCGGCTTCCGCATCACTGGCGGCGTCGAGCGCCTGCGCCAACGCATCGGCGCGGGCCTGCCACCGGCTGGCCTCGGATTCGGCTTCCCGCCAACTCGTCTCCGCCGCCGTCAGTCGCTCCTCGCTGCCGGCCCGCGCGGCCGCGGCGGTCTCGGCGGTGGCGAGCGCGTTCGGCAGACTCGCTTCGACTGATCCGAGCCGCTCCGACGCCTGGCCCAACTCGAGCTGCAGTTGCGTCTGGCGCTGGGCAATCCCCTGGGCTCGCTGATCGAACCGAGCCAGTTCGTCTTCGATGCGAGCCAGACCATCGCGGCGGGCGGCCAACTCGCGGCGGACCGCCCCGGCTTCGGCAACCGGGTCGTCGCTCTCGCCCACGGCCGCGGCGGCGGTGCGCTCCTCGGCCAGAATCCGCTCGGCGGCCTCGATTTCGAGTTCTTGTTCCGCGAGTTCACCCGACTGCGGATCGAGCACGTCGAGCTCGGCACGAACCGCACCCGCATCGGCGACCAACGTCTCGACGACGCCTTCGTCGGCCGCAGCCACGAGCTCGCGTTCCAAGCTCCGACGGCGCTCGGTCACCAGGGCACGGAGACCCCGCGCCCGCTCGCGAATCGCTTCGATGCGGCCGAGCGCGTCGGCCACGTCGCCGTGACCGACATCGGTCAACGCGCGTTCGGCGTCGAGCACCGAGACGTCGAGTTCGCGCAGGCGCGCCTGGATCGTGGCCTCTTCACGGGCCAGCTCGTGCGACTGCTCCTTCAGACGGCTCGTCTTCAGTTGCAGTCCGGCGAGTTCGCGACCGACGAGGTGCACCCGGATCGCGCGCAGCTCCTCGACCACGCCATCGTGGCGGCGGGCCGCGTCGGCCTGCTTCTGGAGCGGGCCCAGACCGCGGCGGACTTCACGCAACAGATCGTTGAGCCGGACCAGGTTGCCCTCGGTGGCTTCGAGCCGGCGCTCGGCCTTCTCCCGGCGTTTGCGGTACTTGAGGATGCCGGCGGCTTCCTCGATGACACCGCGGCGGTCCTCGGGGCGCGAGTTGAGGATCGAGTCGAGTTGACCCTGGCCGACGATGACGTGTTGCTGTCGGCCGATACCGCTGTCCGAGAGCATCTCTTGAATGTCGAGCAGGCG
>JAENVU010000229.1 GCA_016650415.1 Acidimicrobiia bacterium | reverse complement strand
GGTCGTCGACCGTTCGTTGGTGACGACGCCGAGGCGCACGTGACCGAGGCGCTCGAGCGAACGATCGATGGCTTCGAAGTTGCGCGCGACGATCGCGTCGCCGCGCTTCGCATAGGTCTTCTGGACGAACGACTTGATCTGCGCGATGGCCTCCTCGGGCGGCAGGATGCCGGCGAGCTTGAAGAAGCACGGTTGCATGACGGTATTGATCCGGCTGCCCATCCCGGCCTCATCCGCGACCGCCAGGGCATCGATCACCCAGAAGTCGATGTCCTTGTCGATGAGCAGCCGCTGGACGCCGCCGGGCAAGTGGTCCCAGACCTCGTTCGGCCCATACGGAGCGTTGAGCAGGAACGTAGCCCCGTGCTTGGCCGACTCGAGGACCTTCGTCCGGCCGAGCATCCCGAACTGGTGACACGCGACGAAGTCGGCCTCCTCGACGAGATAGGTCGAACGGATGGGCTGCGGCCCGAACCGCAGGTGCGACACCGTGATGGACCCCGACTTCTTGGAGTCGTAGACGAAATAGCCCTGGGCGAACAGGTCGGTGCTCTCGCCGATGATCTTGACCGAGGCCTTGTTGGCTCCGACCGTCCCATCCGACCCGAGCCCGAAGAACACGGCCTGGACTTCGCCGGTTGGTCGCGGGATCCGGAAGGCGCCGTCGATCGGCAAGCTGAGGTGGGTGACATCGTCGTAGATCCCGACCGTGAAGTGTCGCTTCGGCCGTGGCGCGGCGAGCTCCTCGAAGATCGGCTTGATCATCGACGGCGTCATCTCCTTGGACGACAGTCCGTATCGCCCACCGATCACCTTCGGCGCCGCGGCGAATGGCGGGTCGTCGCGATCCATCGCCTCGGCCAGGGTCGCGACGACCTCGAGGTAGAGGGGTTCGCCGACGGCGCCCGGCTCCTTGGTCCGATCAAGGACGGCGATGGATCGCACGGTGGGCGGCAGGGCGGCGATGATCTGCTCGGCGGGGAACGGCTGGAAGAGACGGATCCGGAGCATCCCGACCTTCTCTCCGGCCGCGACGAGCGCATCGACCGTCTCCTCGACCGCACCGCTGGCCGAGCCCATCACGATGATCACTCGATCGGCGTCGGCTGCGCCGTGGTAGTCGACCAGCCCGTATCGTCGTCCGGTGCGTGTCGCAAGTTCGTCCATGACGTCCTGGACGATCCCGGGCACGGCCAGGTGGTACGGGTTGGAGGCCTCGCGTGCCTGGAAGAAGACGTCCGGGTTCTGGGCCGTGCCGCGGACGACGGGCGCATCCGGGGTGAGCCCGCGGGTCCTGAATGCGAGGACATCGTCGTCGCGCACGAGCGCCCTGACGTCAGCCTCATCCAGCACCGCGATCTTGTTGATCTCGTGCGAGGTCCGGAACCCGTCGAAGAAGTGGAGGAACGGGATCCGGGCCCGCAGCGTGGCGGCATGCGCGACCAGCGCGAAGTCGTGCGCTTCCTGGACCGAGCCCGCGGCGAGCATCGCCCAGCCGGTCGTGCGCGCATGCATGACGTCGCTGTGGTCGCCGAAGATCGAGAGGGCATGTGTCGCGATCGTCCTGGCCGCGACATGGATGACCGCGGGTGTCAGCTCGCCGGCGATCTTGAACATGTTGGGGATCATCAGGAGGAGGCCTTGCGACGCCGTGAAGGTCGTGGCCAAGGCGCCCTTCTGGAGCGCCCCGTGCAGCGCGCCGGCGGCTCCCGCCTCGGACTGCATCTCCACGACGTCGGGGACCTTGCCCCAGAGATTGGGGCGGCCCGCCGCGGACCAATCGTCGCAATGTTCCGCCATGGGGGAGGCGGGGGTGATCGGGTAGATCGAGATCACTTCACTGACGGCGTACGCGATGCGGGCCGCCGCCTCGTTCCCGTCGACGCACTCGAAGTGCTGGTCCACGTGCAGGCCTCCCTTTCGGGATTCGGTTGGAGCGCGCCCCTCGTCGGGGATGGCGCGAGTTCGCGCCCACAGCCGTGGACCGCGATTATCGGACCGAAGAGTCGCCCCGTGCTCCTCCTCGAAGCGCGGGGCGACGCCGGTCGGTGGTTACGGGCGGATCGCCACCTTCAGCACGCCGTCGCGGCGGTTGCTGAACAGGTCGTATGCCTCGACGATGTCGTCAAGCGCGAACCGATGGGTGATGAGCGGCAGCGGGTCGAATCGACCCGACTCGACCGTGGCGATGAGCCGCCGCATACGCTCCTTGCCGCCCGGGCACAGGGTGGTCACGATCCGGTGTCCACCAAGTCCGGCCGCGAACGCGTCGTACGGCATCTCGAGCTTGCCCGAGTAGACGCCGAGGCTCGACAGCGTTCCGCCGGGCCGCAGGCAGCGAAGGGCGTTCTCGAACGTGCCCTGGGTCCCTAGGGCCTCAACGGTCACGTCCGCGCCGCCGCCGGTCAGTCGCTTGACCTCGGCAACGACGTCCACCTGGGTGAAGTCGAGGGCGACGTCGGCCCCCATCCGCTTGGACATCTCGAGTCGGACCGGGTCGCTGTCGACGCCGATGACGAGCGACGCGCCCATCAGCTTGGCGCCGGCCGTGGCACACAGGCCGATCGGGCCCTGCGCGAACACGACGACCGCGTCGCCGATCTTCACGCCACCGGATTCGGGGCCGCTGAAGCCGGTCGAGGCGATGTCGCTGAGGAGCACGACCTGCTCATCGGTGACGTTGTCGGGGATGAGCGTGAGGTTGGCCTGGGCCGACGGGACGAGGAGGTACTCCGCCTGCGCGCCATCGATCGTGTTGCCGAAGCGCCAGCCACCGAGTGCCTCGAAGCCGTCGCCGTGACCGCACTGACTGAGGTTGCCGGACAGACAGGCTCGACACTGGCCGCACGGCGTGATCGCGCCGACGAGCACGCGCTGGCCAACCTCGTAGCCGGTCACGCCGGGGCCGAGCTCGTCGATGACGCCGACCGGTTCGTGGCCGATGACCAGGCCGGGACGGACCGGATACTCGCCCTTGACGATGTGGATGTCGGTGCCGCAGATGGTCGTCGTGGTGACCCGGACGACAGCCTCGCCGACGCCCGCATGAGGCCGGGGCACGGCCTCCACCCGGATGTCGTTCGGGCCGTGGAATACGGTCGCTCGCATGGTGTCCGAACCGCGGGCCACTGGTTGGTTGGTTCTTTCGGCGACGAGTGTCATGGGTGTTCTCCTGGTGTGCTGATGTGGGAACGCGCCACCGGGCCGGCCATCCCGGGACCGGGCCGAGGACAGGGGGGTGCTCAATCTTCCGCAGAGAGTGCAGCCACCTCGCGAATGAGATCGCTCTCGGAGATCACTCCGATCGGGATGCTTGCGGGTTCCGCCACCACGACAAGTCGGTGAACGTGGTGTTCGGTCATGAGCCCGGCTGCTTCCTTGAGGGAGGCGGACGCCGGAACCGTGATCGCGGGGTGGGTCATGACGTCGCGGACAAGCAGGCCGTGCCACCCGGAGGTCGGGATCGAGCCGGCTCGCAGGCGAACGATGTCGGTCTGACTGACGACGCCCACCAATGCACCGCCGCGATCGACGACGGGCATCCCGCTCACGTCGTGATCGGCGAGCGTCTCGGCGACTTGAGAGAGCGAAGAGTCGGCCTGGATGGTCACCGGATCGCGGGCCATGAGGCTACTGACGCTGAGTTGCAGCCCGGATTGATCGAGATCGCTTGTCATCGCTCGCTCCTATCGGGTGGGAGCTTGAGGATGCGACGAGGCAGGGTGGCGGTCGAGGCCGAATGGTCACGGAATGGCAGGGCCGAAGGGCCTGTTCTCCCGGCAATCGGCCGGGACCGTCGGGCTGCCGGAATGGATACGCGACTTCAATCCATCGCGGCCTAGGACTACAGTACCCGCAGCGTCGGCGCACCAATGTCCGGAGGTGTCTGAATGTCGTCCCTTCGTCGGCTTGCCGTTCCGATCGGGATCGCGGCAGCGGTCCTTCTCGCGATCCTGTTCAACCCGTGGTTCGTGGTCGAGGAAGGAACACAACTCCGGACGGCGTTGACGATCGCGTTCTGGATCATCTTCGTCGTGCTGCTCGTCGCGCTGTTCGAGGATCGTCGTCACCCCGAGGCCGGCGAGGTCGAGATCGAGGGGCCGCGCTTTGGGCGGTTCCTCTTCAACAACTCGCGGGCTGGGCTCTTTTGGCTGCCGATCCGACTCTTCCTCGGCTTCGCCTGGCTTGACGCCGGTTGGCACAAACTCACCGATCCCGAGTGGACGACAGGCGGCGCAGCGCTTCGGGCGTACTGGGAACGCGCGGCATCCATCCCCGAGCAGGGTCGCCCGCCGATCACCTACGAGTGGTACCGCGACTTCCTCAACGCCCTGCTCGCGGGCGGGCACGAGGGCTGGATGTCGTGGCTGATCATGTTCGGCGAGGTGGCCGTCGGCGTGGGGCTTCTGCTCG
>JAENVU010000228.1 GCA_016650415.1 Acidimicrobiia bacterium | reverse complement strand
GCTGCCCGTCGAGCGCCGGCTGCCGTGCCCGGTCGTGCGCCGTGAGCGGAGAACCGAGGGGACCAACGAGCATTGGGACGACATCGTGACGCTCCACCTCGGCGCGCGGCGAGAGCCGACCGCGTGATCCTGCCGATTGTCATCAGCACGCCGATCATCAGAACCTCCCGGCTGCTGCTCGCCGCGTTCGGTTTCGAGGTACTGGCGGTCCGCCGAGAACATCGACCGGTGCAGTAGTCGCTGGCCGCGTCGATGCAGGACGTCCACAGCTGTGCACTGCCGCTCGCACGCACCCGCGCTGGAGTTGACCCCCCGGGTTCAGAGCGACGGACTTCGTGGTGTTCGCAAGTACAACTGCCGCCAATACCGCCATTACTTCGGCGGGTACAAGTGCACGTTCGGGTCAGGGTCGAACGTTGTCGCCAACTCGTCGAACGTGCCCACCTGCCGCTGCGCCCTCCCCGGAATATGGCCGGACGACAGCGGGTGGAGTTGACCCGTGTTGTTGGACATCTGATCCTGGATGTATTCCAGGGGAAGGAGGCCCACGATGGGTCGTCCAGCGAAGTACCCCGAGGAATTCCGGCGTGAAGCGATCGAGTTGTACCGCTCGTCGGATCGATCTCGGGCTGAGGCCGCGAAGTCGTTAGGCGTCGCGGATGGTTCTCTCGCCGCGTGGTTGAAAGCCGCGCGACCGGCCCAACCTGGCGGACAGATCCGTCGCCCCACATCGTGCAGTTCGCGCCGGATGGGGCCGAGACGTTGATCGGAGATCCGGACGCGGGCGACGCGGTGCGCCGAGAACGTCAGGATGCGCGGGACCGTCAGTTCCCGGTACTCGTCGCCGGCGCGCGCCTGTGATCGGGAGCGGCTGACTCCTCCAGCTCGAGGGCGTTGCGCTGGTCCAGGACGTAGAGCAGTGCGAGTGACGGGCCGATCAGCACAACGGCCGCGACGGTCACGACGACGAGCGCAACGAGCGTCCCGCGCGTGGCCGCGCCCTGCTCGATCGTCAGCGTCGTGGGCAGTAGGTACGGCCATTGCGCGACACCCCAGCCCCAGACCACGGTGGCCACCGCCGCCACCGCACATCCCCGCGCCGCCCGGATCGAGCCTCGAAACAGCAGGACGAGCGCAACGAGGCCCGACACCGTCGAGGCGATCACGAGCGGGAGCGCTCGATTGCCGAGGTGATCGTGGAGGTGGTGCGCATCGCTGTCGAGCACGAGATATCCGACCAGCGCGAGCAGGCCGGCCACCACACCCGCGCCGATCGCGCGGCGTCGGAAATAGCCTACGAGGTCGTCCTCACCCAGTCGATGAGCATCGTGGGCCAAGAAGACCGCGGAGAGATAGGCACACACTGCGACCGCCAGCAGCCCGCCGACGATCGACGACCCGTTGATCCAGGACGACACCGGATCACCCGCAGTTCCCCCGGCGGGAACTCGGCCGGAGACGATCCCACCCACCACCGCACCGAGACTGAAGGGCACGATCACGCTCGACACTGCGAAGGCGGCGCCGAAGACCCGCTTCTGGCCGACTTCGGGGACGACCTTGCGAAACGCGAACCCCGACCCGCGCAGCACGATGCCGAGCGCCGCGATCGACAGGGGAACGAACAGCGTGAGGAAGATCGACGCGAAGGTCTCGGCAAAGGCGGTCCACAACACGACCAGGCAGAAGATGAGCCAGACGTGATTGGCCTCCCACACGGGCCCGATCGCGTGCTCGATCAATGCCCGAGGTCGCCGCCCCCGTTCCGCCCCACCCGCGAACAGATCCCAGAAGCCGGCGCCGAAATCCGCTCCGCCGAAAATGGCGTACACCGAGATGGCCAGAAACAGCACGATCGCGGTCGCGTCGGCCAGGCTCACGATGCCACCGACTTCGGCCCGTACGGTCCCGGTCCTTCCGGAGCCTCACCCGCGCGCCAACGGCGCGTCATCGAGCGCACGACGAGAATGGTCGCGGCGGCGACTGCCGTGTAGACGGCCACGATGATGAGGAAGGTGATCCAGACTCCCTGGTCGGTCGTTGCCGCATCCTCGACCCGCATGAAGTCGCGCACGATCCACGGCTGGCGCCCGACCTCGGTCACCACCCAGCCCGCTTCGAGCGCCACCACGCTCGCCGCGCCCGCCGCGGCCGCGGCTCTGAGAAACCATCGGGTCTTCGGGAGGTCGCGTTTCCGCCACCAGACGAATCCGAACCACGCGGCGAGAGCCGCCAAAGCGGAGCCGATCCCGACCATGAGATCCCAAGCCAGGTGGACCGTGTTCACCTGTGCGTACGTCGGCCGCTCGTCGGCGGGCACCGAGCGCAGTCCGGCGATCTTCGTCGAGGTGGAATACCCCGAGAGCAGCGATGCCACGCCGGGAATCTTGATCCCGCCGTGGAGGCGACCCCGATCGTCGAGGTAGCCACCGATCACCTCCGGCACGTTGCGCCCGGTTTGGTCGACCAGCTCGATCGCCGCGAATTTCACCGGGTCGTCCTGGTAGACCGAGTGCGCCACGAAGTCTCCAACCACCATCTGCACCGGCGCGCTGATGGCGGCGACGGTGAACGCGATCAGGAACCCGAGCCGGTGATAGCGGTCCCGCCGGCCGCGCAACATCGCGACCGCGTAGACGGACGCAATCATGAACCCACCCACCAGATACGCGGCGACGAGCATGTGCACGGTCTCGTACGGGAAGGCCCGATTGAAGATCACTTCGAGGGCGTCGACCTTCACGACCTTGCCGGCGGCGTTCAGGGTGAACCCCGCGGGCTGGTTCATCCATGCATTCGCGGCGATCACCGACGCGGTGCCGCCGATCCCCGACACAACGATCGGCACGCCGGACCAGAAGTGGGCGCGGGGCGAGAGCCGATCCCAGCCGTAGATGTAGATCGCGAGGAAGATGGCCTCGAGGAAGAAGAACAGGCCTTCGACCGCGAACGGGATTCCGAACGCGTCGCCGAACCGACCCATGAAGTGGGGCCACAGCAGGCCGAACTCGAAGGTCAGTACCGTGCCGGTCACGGCTCCGACCGCGAACGTCACCGCCAAGACCTTCGACCATCGCCGAGCGAGCAGGCGGGCGTCTTCGTCGTCGTTCCGGATCGCCTTGCGCTCGGCGACCAGGATCATGAACGCCCAGGCGACGCCGAGCGGCACGAGGATGATGTGCACGCCCAGCGTGAACGCCATCTGCGCTCGCGCCCACGGAACCGGGTCGACGGCCAACAGCATGATGTTCGAGGCTACTCAGCCATCGACCAACTCCGTCTCGAGGCGGCCGCGTAAGCCGCCCGGGATCGGCGTCGAGTCATGGGTTCCGGGGACGACCGACACGTAGGTGATGGCGCCGATGCAGACCGACCGGTCCTCGACGGTCGCTTCGTAGCGGAGGTCGAAGGACTTCGTTCCCAATCGCGATGGGGTCACGGCGATGGACACGATTTCGTCGAAGCCGGCCGGTCCGGCCCATTCGACGACGGCCTTCACGAGCATGACGTCGAAGTCCTTGAAGAACGCGACCGACGCGTCGTAGCCGAGGTGCTCGAAGTAACGGGTGCAGGCTTCATCGAAGTAGGTCAGCCAGTGGGCGTTGAACACGACCCCCTGCATGTCGACCTCGGCGTAGCGCGGCCGGACCGCGTGAACGAATCTCGTCACGACCGCAGTTCGGCGCGGTGGTGCTTCACCACCGCGTCGATACACGCTTGCCACACCGCGTTGAGTTCGGTGTCCTTGAGCGTGCGGTCCGGAGCGCGAAAGCGCAGCGCGACGGCGAGGCTGCGCCGACCCACACCCAACGCCTCCGATCGAAACTCGTCGAACACCCGGGCGTCCTCAAGGAGTTCGCCGCCGGCCTTGCGGATCGTCGCCACCACGGCGGCGGCCGGAACGGATTCGTCGAGCACGAACGCAAGGTCCATCGCGGCGGCGGGATAGCGAGACAGCGGCGCGAAGGCTTGGTCGCGTCGATCCCCCGCGAGCAGTGGGTCCAGGTCCACCTCGAACGCAACCGCGGGCGCCAGCGCACCGAATGATGCGAGCACCGCAGGATCGAGTTCACCCACGGCACCGATGGTGACGCCACCCACGACGACGGAAGCCGCGCGGCCGCGCAGGTAGCCGGAATGGTCCGCCGTCGTCGTCTCCACGCCCGTGAGCTGGAGCGCGTCGACGATCGCGTGGAGCGCATCGGTGGCGTCGTAGACGTCGACCGGGCGATCGGGCTCGACCGGGCCCCGCCGCATCGTGCCCGACGCGACGAAGGCGAGGTGATCGCGTTCGTCCGGGAGCAGTTGCCCCTTCGGCGGCACGCCGAAGACGTGGCCGAGTTCGAACAACGCAACATCCGAGAGGCCCAGTCCCGCATTGTGGGCCACCGACTTCAACAGCCCGGGCAGAATCGCCGGGCGCAGTACGGGCTCCTCGGCGCTCAACGCGTTCGTGGCCCGCACGGTCGCCGCGGGGTCGACTCCGATGCGGCTGAGGTCGGCCTCGGCGATGAGCGGCAGGGTCATCGCCTCCGAATGACCGAGCCCGACCATCACATCGGCCACGAGTCGGCGGGCCCGCTGGCGAGCGGTGAGCCCGCCCCCTTGCTCGGTCGTGTGGGGCAGCGTGCGGGGAATCGAGTCGAGTCCGATCCGTCGACCGACTTCTTCGACCACGTCGATCTCCCGGACGAGATCCGGCCGGTACGTCGGTGCGATGGCCGTGAACGCCTCGGCGTCGCCGTCGATCTCCTCGATATCGATGCCCAGTGGCCGCAAGGACTCTCGTACCTGCGCGCCGTCGAGCTCCACACCGAGGACGGCACCAACCCGACCGGGTCGCACCCGAATCCGCTCGCGCGCGACGACCGTCGGGTACTCGTCGATCGCCGGTGGGCCGATCGGCGCGCCCGCGACTTCGGCCAACAGTTCGACCACGCGATCCGAGGCGCGCATGACACCGTTGGGATCGACGCCTCGCTCGAACCGAGCACTGGCTTCCGATCGCAGACCCAGCCGTTTGGACGTCATCGAGATCCCCATCGGCGCGAAGTACGCGACCTCCAGCACAATGCCCGTGGTGCCGTCGTGCACCTCGGCCTCGGCCCCACCCATGATCCCGGCGATGGCCTGCGGGCGGCGATCCGCATCGCAAATGAGCAAGTCGCTCGGCACGAGTTTCCGCTCGACGTCGTCCAGAGTCGTGAGCGTCTCCCCGACCTGGGCCGTCCGTACCACGAGACCGGGGCCACGCAACCGATCGAGATCGAAGGCGTGGGACGGCTGCCCCCGCTCGAGCATCACGTAGTTGGTGACGTCGACCACGTTCGAGATCGGCCGCATGCCGGCGAGAGTGAGCCGCCGTTGCATCCAGTCGGGCGACGGTCCCATCGTGACCCCGACCTGGCGGGCGGTGAACCGGGGGGCGCGTTCGACCGCCTCGACCAGCACCGAGATGTCGCTCGCGTCGCCGGAGACGTCGACGGTCGGCTCGGCGACGGTGAGGGGCACACCGAAGTGGGCCGCGAGGTCACGGGCCACCCCGACGATCGACATCGCGTCCGAGCGGTTGGGGGTGACCGACAGGTCGAACACCACATCGTGGAGACCGAGCAGATCGCGGACGTCCATACCGAGCTCCGCGTCGGAGGCGAGCGGCAGGATGCCGTCGTGCTCCTCGCCGAGACCGAGCTCGCGCGACGAACACAACATGCCGTCGGAGACCTCACCCCGGATCTTGCGCCGCTCGAGCTTGAATCCTCCGGGCAGTGTCGCCCCGCTCGGGGCGTAGGCCACCACCATCCCGTTCACGACATTGGGCGCACCACAGACCACCGTGGTCGTGCCGTCCCCGAACTCGATGTCGCAGAGTTGGAGCTTGTCGGCGTTCGGGTGCGGCCGCACCTCGAGGATCCGCGCGACCTTGACGCCCGTGATCTCTTCACCGGGCGCGTCGAGGGCCTCGACTTCGAGCCCAAGACGGTCGAGCGCCTCGGCAATCGCGCGCGGCTCGGCATCGAGCGCCACGAAATCGGTCAACCAGGAGAGAGGGACACGCATACGAAACGAACCGATCAGTACCGGGAGAGAAAGCGGGAGTCGTTGTCGAAAAAGGTCTTGATGGGCTCGACGCCGTACCGGAGCATGGGCATGCGTTCGAGACCGAAGCCGAACGCGAACCCGGTGTACTCCTCGGGATCGATGCCGACGGCGAGGAAGACGTTGGGATCGACCATGCCGCAGCCCCCCAGTTCGATCCAGCCCGTCTGCGAACACACCCGGCATCCCGCGGCGTCGCAGAACACGCAGGTGATCGCGAACTCGGCCGACGGTTCCGTGAACGGAAAGAACGAGGGCAACAGGCGCGACGTCACCTTCTTGCCGAAGTAGGCACTGGTGAAGGTTTCCAACGTGCCGGCGAGATCACCGAAGGTGAGGCCGCGGTCGACCGCCAGTCCCTCGATCTGGTGGAACACCGCGGAGTGACGCGCGTCCACGGTCTCGTTGCGATAGGTCCGTCCCGGCATCACCGCATAGATCGGGGGCGGCTGGGACTCCATCAACCGAATCTGCACCGGTGACGTGTGGGTACGAAGCAGCACCTGTTCGGGGTCGCCCAGGTCGACGTAGAGCGTGTCCTGCATCGCTCGCGCCGGGTGGCCGGGCGGGAAGTTCAACGCTTCGAAGTTGTGCCAGTCGTCCTCGACCTCGGGACCTTCGGCCACACGGTACCCGAGGCTGACGAAGACGTCTTCGAGTTCGCGCTGACACTGGGTCACCAGATGGAGATGACCGCGTCCCCGACCGTGGGTCCCGAGGGTCAGGTCGAGTGGCGGCTCGGTCGGGGCGGCAGGACCGAGTTCTCCGGCCCGAACCTCCAACGCAGCTTCGACGGCCTTCGTGAAGTCCGTGACCGCCTTCCCCACGACCGGTCGGTCGGCCGCATCGAGGGTCTTGATCGACTCGCGCGTCCGAAACGCCGGGCTCCCCTTGCCCACCAAGCGTTTCCGAAGGTCGGCGAGTTCGCCGGCCTCGGTGGCCGCGGTAATGGCGGCAACCGCCGCGTCGAGATCGAGGTCCGAGAGGTCCATGAGTGCTGCGGAGTCTAGAGAACCCGGCCTCCCTGACCCCGGCCCATTCCTCAGCCCCGGGTCTGGCGGGCGGCCTCGAACATCAGGATGCTGGCGGCCACCGCGACGTTCAGGCTCTCGATCTCGCCCGCCATCGGGATCTGCACCAACGCGTCGAGGCTCGCGGTGAGTTCGGCATCGAGTCCGTGGGCTTCGCTCCCGAGCACCAGCGCACACGAACCCCGGAGATCGGCATCGGTATAGACGGTGTCGGCCGAAGCATCCGCGCCGACCGCGCGCCACCCCCGACCTCGGAGTGATTCCAGCGCGGCGTGCAGATCCTCGACCCCGACGATCGGGACGCCCAGCACTGCGCCCGCGGAGCCGCGGACGACCTTGGGATTCCAGGGATCGACTCCGCCGGCGACCACGACTCCGGTCGCACCTGCGGCTTCCGCGGCCCGCAACATCGTTCCGAGATTGCCGGGATCGGAAATCGCGGCGCCGACCAGTACCAGCCCGGGACGGAGGTTCGTGACGGTGGCCGGCACCGGCATCCGCGCAACTGCGAGCACCGGTTGGGGCGTACGCGTGCTGCCGATCTTCTCGAGGACACCTTCTTTGAGGTCCCGGATCGGAATCTGTGCAGTGTCGAGGCGCGTCACCAAGGGCGCGAAGGCCTCGCGGGCACCCGGCCCGAGAAACACCGATTCGAGCTCGACTCCCCGGATCAGCGCGTCCGCGACGATGCGCGGCCCTTCGAGGACGAACGCATTGGCCTCACGTCGCGCGGCCGGGTCGCGGAGCAGCGACCGGACGCGCACGGCATCGTGATGCCGATGGTTCAGCGACGGCAGCTCAGGCACGCCGCGATTCAGGCAGCGTCGAGCGCGCCACGAGCGGTGCTGATCAGCGCACCGAACGCCTCGCGGTCCCGGACGGCGAGATCGGCGAGCACCTTGCGGTCCACTTCGATCTCGGCCGCCTTGAGTCCGGCGATGAACTGCGAGTAGCTCATCCCTTCCTCACGGCACGCGGCGTTGATCCGCACGATCCAGAGCTGGCGGAACTCGCCCTTGCGGGCCCGCCGGTCGCGGAACGCGTAGTTCCCCGAGTGCATGACCTGCTCGTGCGCGGCACGGAGGTGCCGGCTGCGCGAACCCGAGTAACCCTCGGCGCGCTCGAGAATGGCGCGGCGGTGCTTCTTCCCCTGGACTGCCCGCTTGACGCGTGCCATGGGTGGACTCCTTGTGAGAACGGAACAGGAACGGTGGTACGAACGGCCCGCACTGGTCGGGCCGGTGGATCAGGCGCGACCGAGCAAACGCTCGACGTGCTTCTTGTCGCCGCCGGTCACCTCGGCACCGCGGGCCAGCCGACGGGTGCGCTTGGTCGGCTTGTGCTCCAGAAGGTGGGCACGAAACGCCTTCCGACGGCGGATCTTGCCGCTGCCGGTGACCTTGAACCGCTTGGCGGCTCCTCGGTGAGTCTTGACCTTGGGCATCTCAGGCTCCTGCTGCGGGTTCGGACGCGGCTTCGGTGGCAGCGGCTGCCACCGCGGCCGGAGCCGGAGTGGGTTCTGCCACCGCGGCCGGTGCTGCGGTGGGTTCCGCCGCCGCGGCGGGCGCGGACTTGGCGGGCTTGGTCGGTTTGGCGGGCTTGGGCTTCTGTTGCTTGAGGGGATGCAGGACCATCGTCATGTTGCGCCCGTCCTGTCGGGGCGCGGACTCGACCATTGCGACTTCGGCGACATCCTCGGCCAACCGGTCCAGAATCTTGCGACCGAGTTCCGGGTGGGCCATCTCGCGGCCTCGGAACATGATCGTGACCTTGACCTTGTGACCCTCACCGAGGAACTGCTGGACCTTCTTGGTCTTCGTCGTGTAGTCGTGAATGTCGATTTTCGGGCGGTACTTCATCTCCTTGACCACGACATTCGTGGCCTTCTTGCGTGATTCCTTGCGTCGCTGCTGCTGCTCGTACTGGTACCGACGGAAATCCATGATCTTGCAGACCGGTGGATTCGCGTTCGGAGCAACCTCGACGAGATCCAGCTCGGCCTCACGGGCGAGCGCGAGGGCCTGGGGCAGCGGCCGCACACCCAGCTGTTCACCGTCTTCGGCGATCAGCAAGACCTCGCGGGCGCGAATGCGGTCGTTGATCCGGGCTTCATCTTCAGCAGCGATGTTGGCATCACCTCTTCGGTTTCGGGACCCGTCGGTCAGTGACCGGCGGCTGGTTCGCGAGGAAGCTCCACTGCGCGGCCGAAACCATTCGAAGAGGACGACCCGGACGCGGATGCCGATCTCAGCTCTGAGATCGGCCCGGCCGGGTGGGGACTGTCTGTGCTTTCGCGCGGACGATCCCACTTCCCAACTGAGTTGTCGTGGCACGATAACAAACTCATGAGCAGCCTCTGGACTCCATACGGCGAACAACCGGTCGAACCTGGCCAATCGGACGCCCCCGCCCCCCAAACCCCAGCCGATCCGGCCGCGCCGGGATTTCCTGACGAATTCGGGGGTGAGGAGGAGATCGACCCGGAAGAGATGCGACAAATGCTCGCGCGCCTCGCCGCGACGCCGGTCGAGGCGATCGTCACGCAGTTCGCGGTCCAACTGCAGGAACTCGCCGTCCTGCATCTCGGGATCGCCCAGGAGCGGGCCGAGTCGCTCCCGCAGGCGGCGCTGGCGATCGACGGTTTCGCCGCGATCGTCGAGGGACTCGGTGATCGCCTCGAACCCAATACGGCGGCGCTGACCCAAGTGTTGGCCCAACTCCGGCTCGCCTTCGTCGAGGTCTCGGGCTCGGCACCTCCCGAGTGAGACGCGCATTTCGGATCGCGGGAGGCGCCTTCGTCGCCATCCTGTTCATCGGCGGAATCCTCGCCGCGCAGTTCCTGATCCCGAAGAAGGCATTCACCGTTCCGCGCGTTGCCGTCGACGCGACACTCGCGCCGGACGGCACGATGCGCGTGATCGAACACATCACCTACGACTTCACCGGTTCCTTCACCTACGGAACGCGTCCGATACCCGTGGGTGCGTACTCGATCACCGACATGCAGGTGAGCGAACACGACCAGCCGCTCGTCTCGATCGGGGCCCCGTACAACCTGCAGTGGTATTTCACCGCCGAGAACGAGACCCGCACCTTCGATGTCGCGTACACCGTCGCTCCGGCCGCGATCGGCGCGCCGGACGTCGCCGCGGTCTATTGGAAGTGGGTCGGCACCGAACACCCGACGATCGGTCTGGTGACGGCGACGCTCCACACCCCGCCCGGCGCCGGCACCCTGCGCGCGTGGGGCCACGGACCATTGGCCGGGACGGTCACCGTCGGGCCGGACACCGTCCGGTGGCGTGCCCCCGACGTCCCGACGGGGACCTTCGTCGAGGGTCGGGTCACCGTCCCCGCGGCGCGCCTACCCGGCCTCGCGATCACCGCTCCCCCACAACTCACCCGGATCGTCACCGAGGAGTCCGCGTGGGCGAAGGTCGCCAACGACACCCGGGCCAAGGCGGCACGCGACGCGGCCCGTCAACGATCGGCCCGGGCCGCGCTCACCGTCATCGCTCCTCTCCTGGTGCTGTGCGGTGCGTTCAGCTTCTTCGTGATCTGGCGCCGTTTCGGCAAGGAGCCGGAGCCGGCCCAGCCCGTCGGCGAATACGTCCGGGATCTGCCCGATGATCCGCCCGCGGTGGTCGACGGACTGATGCATTGGGGCACCATCGGGAGCACCGGGTTCTCGGCCACCGTGCTCGACCTCGCGCAACGCGGCTTCCTCACGGTCCGGGAGGTCCAGGTCGATCGCGTCCTGCTCCCCGACCGGACCGACTACGAGATGACGGCCACGAACCTCGACCGCGGCTCGTTGCTCGCGTTCGAGCGCACCGTGCTCGACCAGGTGTTCGCGGCGGGGTCGCCGGTCATGCAGTCGGAGATCTCGAAGTACGCGCGCAAGCATCAGACCG
>JAENVU010000227.1 GCA_016650415.1 Acidimicrobiia bacterium | reverse complement strand
CCGGGATCACGTGGGGGCGGGGAGCAGGCGCGGTGCGTCGACTGCGAACTCCGGCCAGCGTTTGCGCGACTTCGCGGCCAGCTTGTGCATCAGAGCGATCGCGCCCGGGTCGTCGTCGCCGGGTCGGGTTTCGATCCAGCCCTCCGCGATCATGCCGTCGATGATCTCGCGGCCGATGTCGGTGCGCACGATCGTGAGCGTCCAGTCGTTGAACTTGCCGATGCCGCCGGTGGAGATGTCGGCGTGTTCGGCGGCGAAATCCGGGCACGCCTTGCAGCCTTCTCTGGTCCACGCGTGGCATTCCTTCAACGGGATCTCGTGGTAGTCGCCGTTCTTCATCCAGATCTGGAAGACCCCCTTGATGTTCATCTTCTTCATGTCGGCCTTCTTCAGACCGTACTTCGCCTCGAACAGTTCTTCGAAGATCGCATCGTCGAAGGTCTTCGAACACAGGAGACCGATGTTGAGGGAGAGGCGGCGTCCGACCTTTCCGGCCTTGCGCTGCTTCATGACCGGGGGCACCGAGCTCTGGCAGCTCATGCCGACGAGGGCAATGCGTTCGGCGCCGCCTTCGACGGCTTCGGCGTAGGCCATGGTGTTCGCGGAGTAGGTGTAGCGCGACCCGGCCGACGCGATGATCTCCTCGCGGGTCTTGGCCACTCCGGGGATTGCTTTCCAGCTGGAGCCGTCGCCCTCGAGGTAGCTCACGAGCGCCGCGTCGATGATGTCTTTCTCGAGGCAGTACAGGAGGATCGCGGAGACGAGCCCGCCGTCCTGACCGACCTCGTGAATGTCGGGATCCGCCGCCCGGGTGAGGAGGATGTCCTTGTAGATGCCGGACACCTCGTCCTCGGTCCGCGTGCGACCGAACATGAACTCGTCGATCTCGGGTTCCCACGCCCGGAAGCGTGGGCAGGCGCGGGTGCACGACGTGCAGCCCTTGTCGCCGTGGGAGCAGTCGGCCGGTCCGCCGTACTCCTCGAGCTGGAACGGTTTGTAGACACCTTCGGTGTCCTTGTAGCCGAGGACGTCGTGGGGACAGGCGATCACACAACCCGCGCATCCGGTACACAGCCCGGAGGTCACGACCTCGTTGTACAGGTGTTTCCATTGAAGCTTCTCAGGCGGCATCGTCGGAGTTTGTCATCGTGGCGCACCTGACGTCGAAGACATTCGATCTGCCGCCTGCCTGTGGACCCGTAGGCTGGATCGATGGTCATGCCGCCGACGGGTCCGTCCTGGGAGTCGCCGCCCCCGCCGCCACCTCCGCCCATGGCGGCGATGCCGTACCCCGCGGTCTACCCCACGCCGTCGGCGCCGGTGCAGTTCCGAAGCCTCCGGGGCCTGGCGATCGCCATATACGTGCTGCTGCCGATCGCCGGTCTCCTCGCCTTGGCCATGATTCCGGTGGCGTTCCACGCCCGCTCGGTCGTCCACGATCATGCGTCGGGTAACACCGTCTTGGTGACGCAGTCGGTCAAGGACGCGGGCGACGCCGTGGGTGGTGTGGCCGGCTTCAACATCCTGGTCGGGCTGGCCATCGCGGTGCTGTTCATCATCTGGATGTGGCGGGCGGCCTCGAACCTGGCGTTGTTCGGCCGGGTTCGGCCGAAGTTCGGGCCCGGGTTCGCAATCGGCGGTTGGTTCATCCCGTTCGCCAACTTCATCATTCCCGGCATGCAGATGTTCGACATCGACAAGGGCTCGGGTCCGCGGCTCCGCAGCGGCGAGCGAGCGCACGGGTCGGGTCTCGTCGTGTGCTGGTGGATCGTGTTCGTCCTCGGCCGCATGTTCGGGATGCTGGCGCCGCAGTTCGAGCTCTACCACCTCTACGACGTCGACGGGTTCGACGTCCTCAACGTGCTGTTGATCATCGGGTCGGCGGCGACCGCAGTGGCGTCGGTCGCGGCGATTCTGGTGATCCGCAAGATCACGACCGCGCAAGAAGAGGGTCTGGCCGATCTCGGCCGCGCGACTGGGTTTGGTGCGCCCCAGCCGCCCACCTCACAGCCGCCGGTTGCGCCGTACCCGCCGGTCGCGGCGTCTCCACCCGCACCGCAGTTCCCGGCCGCTCCGCCCGCGCCGGCCCCGCCCGCGCCGCCAGCGACCGGGACCCAGTGGCCCGGGCCGCCGCCCCCAGTGGCAGAGTCAGACCCGGAGTAGACGCTCGACCGCGCCGATCGCCTCGGTGATCTTCGCGTCGCCCTCGCCCGCGGTCTGGGCCTCCATCACACAGTGACGGAGATGCTCGTCGAGCAGGCCGAGGCCCACGTTCTGGAGCGCCTTGGTGACCGACGCGATCTGGGTCAGCACGTCGATGCAGTACTGGTCCTCGTCGATCATGCGGGCCAGGCCCCGTACTTGGCCTTCGATGCGGGCGAGCCGTCGGCCGTAGTCGTCCTTGTGCAACGCATATCCGCGCATCGATCCTCCACCTTGCTTCTATAGGGTAGGGGGGTATAGTATCACCCTCGAACCGAGGAGGTCCACCATGGCGACATCAACGACGACACCCGGCGACGTCGGCGATCGGATCGACATCGCGATCGGCGGGATGACGTGCGCGTCGTGCGCCGCGCGAGTGGAGAAGGAACTCGCCAAGGTCCCCGGCGTCGACGGTTGCAGCGTGAACTTCGCGACCGAGATCGCAACGGTGCAGTTCCACCCCGACGATGTCGCGCCGGAGCAGCTCGCGACGGCCGTGACCGGCATCGGATACACCGCGACATTGCCGCAGCACTCGGACTCGGGCATGCGGATGGCCCACGACCACATGGATCACGACGAGGATCCGTTCGACATCCGTCTCCGCCTCATCGTGGCGATAGCGCTCGGGCTTCCGGTCGTGTTGATGTCGATGGTGCCGGCCTTGATGTTCGACGGCTGGCAATGGGTGGCCGCCGCGCTCGCCACGCCCGTGATCTTCTGGTCGGGCTGGCCGTATCACCGGGCAACGTTGATGAACCTG
>JAENVU010000226.1 GCA_016650415.1 Acidimicrobiia bacterium | reverse complement strand
CGCCGCTTGCTCGAAATCGGACTCGGCGCGGGGGTCGTGCTCGGTCTCCTGGTCGCACTCAGCCGCCCGTGGCTGGTGCTCCCCTTCTCCGACGACGCCCTGGTCCGCGCCAAGGCCGAGACCGTCCTCTGGTTCGTCGCCGCGCTCCAGCCGATCGCCGCCGCCGTGTTCGTCTTCGACGGCATCCTCATCGGCGCGGGCGATTCGCGGTACTTGGCCCTCGCGATGATCGTCGCCAGCGTGGTCTACGGAATCTTGCTCGCCGTCGTGATCGCCTACGGCGCCACGCTCGCCTGGCTGTGGGCGGCGTTCACCTTCTGGATGCTGGCGCGGTGGGCCGGCTTGTACTGGAGATTTCGCACGGATCGGTGGGCCGTCGTCGGCGCGAGCGCTCCCGAATGACCATCCGCCGGGACGCCCGTCCGACGTGCGCATTCCACGAGTTGCATCCGCGGCGATTCCGCGGTTTCCTTGCCGGGTGATGCGTTCGCATCACGGTGTCAGAACCCGCCCGGAGCCAGCGTGACCGAACTTCCCGAGTCCGACGCCGACGCCACCCCGCCGGCGAATCCGCCGACCAACCCGGTGACGAGCCCGGTCACGCCCATCGTCGACCTCACCGAGGCCGAGAGCCAAGTCGCACGCATGGTCGCCTTGGTGCCCGCGCCGCGTCCGGATCGACCCGAGCGGCTGGACCTCGAGCCCGGCGAGACCGACATTCGGCGCGGCGATGTCGACGCGTACGGCCGCAGCGAACACATGCGCGAGATCGCCCGGCGGCTCTACGACCCGATGTACCGGCACTGGTTCCGCGCCGAGTGGGAAGGTCTCGAACACATCCCCGACGACGGTGGCGCGCTGCTGGTCGCGAATCATGCCGGAGCCATACCCGCCGACGCGCCGGTGATCATGCACGGCATCGAAACCGAACTCGAGCGCCCGGTGTACGGCCTCGCCGAGAACCTGTTTCGCGCGATCCCGTTCGTGGGCACGATGTGGTCGCGGCTCGGCGGCGTCGCCGCCCACCCCGACAACGCGTACCGCCTCCTCAAGGACGACCGCCAACTCGTCCTGGTGTTCCCCGAGGGTACGAAGGGCACCGGCAAGGTCTACCGGGATCGCTACAAGCTCCACCGCTTCGGCCGCGCCGGGTTCATCGAGATCGCGATGCGCTCGGGCGTTCCGGTCATCCCCATCGCGGTCGTCGGGAACGAAGAAGCGATGCCGATCATGTTCAAGAGCCGCCGGCTCGCGGCACTCACCAACCTGCCGTACTTCCCGATCACCGCCAACATGATGGCGTTCGGCCCGCTCGGGGCCGCGATGTACTTCCCCTCGAAGTTCCGCATCCGCGTGTTGCCGCCGGTCTACTTAGATGTCGCTCCCGATCAAGAGCGCTATCCGCGGGCCCAGGTCATGGCCGACTCCGATCGCATCCGCGACGCAATCCAGGATGCGCTCTACGACATGTTGCGCACCCGCCGCAGCGTCTGGTTCGGCTGATCCATGGGAATGCGCATCCTCGTCACGGGCCTGGGCACGTTCTGGGGCAGCCACCTCGCCCAACGCCTCGAGGCCCACCCCGACGTCGAGATGATCGTCGGCCTCGATACCGAGGAACCCGTTCTGCCCCTCGAACGCACCGAGTTCGTCAAGGCCGATTCGAACTACTCGATTCTCGATCGCATCGTCCGCGCCACGCAGGTCGACACGATCCTGCACACCCACCTGGTCGTCGGGTCGACCGAACTCCCCGGCCGGGCCCTGCACGAGATCAACGTCATCGGGACCATGAACCTACTCGCCGCCGCCGGTGCCGCCGGCAGCCCCGTGCGCAAGGTGATCGTCAAGAGTTCCACCCTCACCTACGGCGCGAATTACAAGGACCCCTACTTCTTCCGTGAGTCCATGCCCCGCACCCGCGCGCCCCGAACCCGGGTCGAGCGCTCGCTCCTCGAGGCCGCCTCCTTCGTGCGTGACTTCGCCATCGACAATCCGCACGTCACCGTCACCAAACTTCGGTTCACCAACGTGCTCGGTGACGACGTCACCACCGCGTTCTCGCGCGCGTTGCGCCTGCCCATCGTCCCCGAGATCCTCGGGTTCGACCCACGTCTGCAGTTCACCCACGAAGACGACGTCACCGGCGCGCTCGTCTACGCAACCAGGAACGACGTCCCGGGGGTGTTCAACATCGCCGGAGACGGCACGCTCCCCTGGAGCGAGGTGTGCGCGATCGTGGGTCGGCGGCGGATCCCGCTGCCGCCCCTGCTCACGCAATGGGCGGTGGAGCCGCTCCGCCTGGCTCGGATCATCGATCTCCCGCCCGAGGTCCTGAGCCTGCTCCGTTACGGCCGGGCGGTGGACAACAGCCCGTTCAAACGCACCGGGTTCCGCTACCAGTACTCCACCGCCGGAACCGTCGACGCGTTCGCGCGGAGCTTGCGACTCGAAACTGCGGTCGGGAGCAACAGTCCGTCCTACCGATACGAGCGGGACGTCGAAACCTTCTTCCGTCATTCCCCCGCGATCGTCCGCGACCAAGGCTGATCCCATGCCCGTCCACCTCGAACGCCACGACCGGGTCGCGGTGATCACCCTCGACGACCCCGAGCGCCGCAATGCCATGACCGCCCCGCTCGTTGCCGAGATCCTGACCACGATGGACGCCCTGGACGCCGACCCCGAGGTCGGTGCCGTCGTCGTCACCGGTGCCGGCCCCGCGTTCTGTTCCGGTGCGGATGTGAACGCGCTGAAGGCGATGGCGGATGGCACCGAGGAGCCCGCCGACGTGCGGGACATCTACGCGGGGTTCCTCCGGATCCTCGATTCACCCCTGCCCACCATCGCCGCGGTCAACGGCCCCGCGGTCGGTGCCGGCCTCAATCTCGCCCTCGCCTGTGACGTGCGCATCGCCAGTACCAGTGCGATCTTCGACGCCCGGTTCCTTCGCATCGGCATCCATCCGGGTGGCGGCAACACCTGGCTGCTGGATCGGGCGGTCGGTCCCCAGACGACCGCCGCGATGAACCTCTTCGGGGCCCGGATCGACGGGCGCCGAGCCGCCGAGGTCGGTCTCGCCTGGGAATGCGTCGCCGACGACGCGCTGCTGCCCCGGTCGATCGAGATGGCCACCCGGGCCGGAGAGGTCGCGCGCGAACTCTCCGTGCGGACCAAGGCGACCCTGCGCCACACTCCGACGATCGCCGAACACGACACGGCGATGCGGTTCGAGCTGGAACATCAAGTGTGGTCGTTGCGGTCGCGGTTCGCGCCCGCGCCGAAGCCCCGCTGACCCACCGACCCCCCACCCCCTGGCCCGAGGCATCCGCCCGGGTACGCTCCCCCGGTGGTCCAGATCGACGAAACCGATGAGCCGCTCGAGGCAATCGTGGTGGACCGCCCTCCGGCCAACCCACTGACCACCGCCATCGCCTGGGTGGTTCTGGCCGCGGTGGTGCTCACCGTCGGTTGGTGGGTGTGGACCCGCTGGATCAACCCGTCCGCGGGTTCGCTCATCTCTCAGTACGTGCACAAGGACGTCGGCGAGACCTTCGCCAGCCCGCCGGCCGGATTCACCGTCGCGATGCCGACCAAGCCCGTGATCACGACCGACGCCAACGAGTACGGGCAGATCGTGACCGCGTCGAGCAACCCCGGTTCGGGGTACGAGTTCACAGTCACGAACACTGCACAACCCGATTCGCAGCTCGCGAACTACACCAGCGCGCTCAACCAGTTTGCCGGGCAAGTCGCGAGTGGGAAGAGCATCGAGTCCCAGACCAAGCCCACGCCGATCATCGACGTGGCGGTCAAGGACGTCGTCTACACCGACGGTTCCAGCACCTGGCGCACTCGGTTGATCCTGCGGGCCGACCGGCTCTACGCGATCACCGCCAAGACGCCGAACTCGGACACCGGTCCGTACGAACGATTGATCACGTCGTTCAAAATGCTCGGCTAGCGATCCGACCGGCTGGCGTCAGTCCCGAGCTTCGCTCGCCGGTTCGCCCACTCCTCGGTGGTGATCGCGTAGCGGACGTGATCCTCGTAGACCCCCGCGATCTGCAGGAACCGCAAGGACGTCCCTTCCTCACGCAGACCGAGCTTCTCCGCCACCCGGCGGCTCGCAGTGTTCCGAGGCACGATCGCCGCTTCCAGACGATGAAGGTGGAGCTCGTCGAAGCCATAGGCGAGGATGAGCCCGACGCCTTCGGGCACGTACCCGTTGCCGGCAGACCGCTGGTCGACCCAGTAGCCGATGGATGCGGACTGGAACGGCCCGCGCTGGACCGACCCCAGGCTGACCTCGCCGATGAAGCGATCGTCGTTCAGGAACAACCCGAACCCGTACGCGGCATCGAACTGACGCTGGCGGTCCCAGGCCGCACAGCGGGAGCGAAACACCTCGACGTCGTTCGCGGGGTCCGGTGCACCCGGCTCCGGACGCGGTTCCCACGGCTCCAGCCAGTCCCGGCTCGCCATTCGCACTTCCCGCCACGCCGGAAAATCACGAGCGCGCAGCGGCCGCAGCATCACCCGATCACCGGCCAGGCGAGGACCCTCGTGGCGTCTCATTCGGCCGCCGCGATCGCATCGAGCGCGGCGGGATCTTCCAACCCGGAGAGATCGCCCGGGGTCTGCCCGAGCGCGACCGCCCGAATCGCGCGTCGCATGATCTTGTTACTGCGCGTCTTCGGCAACGCCGTCGTGAAGTAGATCGCCGACGGCGTGAACGACTTTCCGAGCGCATTCGCGACCAACGCCCGAAGTTCGGCACGGAGTTCCTCCGACGGCGTCGTCCCCCCGGCCAGCACCACGTAGCCCACCAGTGTCTCACCCTTCAGCTCATCAGGCATCCCGATCGCGGCAGCTTCGACGACACCTGGGTGTTCCACCAGCGCGGTCTCCACCTCGGCCGGACCCAACCGCTTTCCGGCCAGCTTGATCGTGTCGTCCGAGCGGCCGTGGAGGAACCATTGACCGTCGTCGTCGATCGAGGCCCAATCGCCGTGCCACCACACACCGGGCCAGCGCGACCAGTACGTCTCGAGGTACCGCTCCGGTTCCTTCCACATCCCCCTGGTCATGGCCGGCCACGGTCGGCGGCAGATCAGCTCACCGACCGCGCCCCGGATGGGCTGACAATCGTCGTCCACGACGTCGACCGCGCACCCGAGTGCCGGACCGCCGAGTGAGCACGGGGCGATGGATTCGACGACGTGCGGAGCGAGGAAGCAACCGACTTCGGTGCCCCCGCTCACGTTGATCACGGGGCATCGCCCACCACCGACCACATCGAAGTACCACCACCACGGACCCTCGTTCCAGGGTTCACCGGTCGAGCCGAGGACTCGCAACGACGAGAGGTCGTGCGCACGCACCGGCGCCTCGCCGTGGGCCATCAACGCGCGGACGAGCGTCGGCGAGATGCCCAGGATCGAGATGCGATGCCGCTCGACCATCGCCCACAGCCGGTCAGGGCCGGGATAGTCAGGCGCGCCATCGAAACAGAACATCGTCGCGCCGAGCGCGAGCGTGCCGAAGATCTGCCACGGACCCATGATCCAGCCGAGGTCGGTCAACCAGAACAACACGTCGTCGCGGTCACCCCCGGTCGCGAGCGATCGACAGTCGGCCTGAAAGGCGACCTCCTCCGCGATCTTGACCACGAACCCACCGTGCACATGGACGACGCCCTTGGGTTTGCCGGTGGTCCCACTCGTGTACGCGACGAACAGCGGGTGCTCGGCATCGAACGCCGGCGTGTCGAAGCGGGCCGATGACGCGAGCGCACCGCACTCCGCGAGGGTCAGGTCCCGGCCGGCGGTCATGGGCACTTCGCGTCCGAGCCGCGGCACGACCACCACCGTTTCGATACTCGAGGCGAGCGCGAGGGCGGCGTCGGCCGTCTCCTTCATCGGGACGACCTTGCCGCGCCGGGTCGTGCCGTCGGCGGTGATCAGCGCCTTCGCCTGACCTTCGTCGAGGCGCACCGCGACCGCTTCCGGCCCGTACCCGGAAAAGATCGGCAGGAAGATCGCGCCGAGCTTCGCCACGGCCATCACCGCGGCCACGGTCTCGGGCAGCATGGGGAGGAAGACACCGACCGCGTCGCCGACACCGACGCCACGGGCCGCCAACCCACCCGCCAGTGCGTCGGTCATGGTCCGGAGCTCGCGGTAGGTCACCGAACGAGGGGGACCGTCCTCCCCTTCCCAGAGGATCGCGGGATGGTCACACCGTTGCGGATCGTCGGCCCATCGGTCCACGCACACCGCGGCGGCATTGAGCCGGCCTCCGGTGAACCAGGTTGCCCATTCGATCCCGGCGCTCTCGTCGAGCACGTCGGAGTACGGCGTGGCGAACGGGATACCGGCAAACCGGACGAACGCGTCCCAGAACCACTCCGGATCCTCGATCGAACGATCCCGCAGCTCGCTGAAGTCTCCGAACCCGTGCGCGGCCATGAACCGAGCGACATTGCTCTCGGTCAGGAACTCCGGCGACGGGCTCCACGCGACAGGGGTTGCAGACACGGGCGCAGGATACCGGGGAGGGGCGGCCTACCCTGGGCGACGTGACTGCCACCGAGCCCTCATCTGCCGAAACCGCCGCGCCGGCACCGACCCCGCCGTATCCGGAGGCGCTGGCCTGGATCGACCTCGAGATGACCGGCCTCGACACGGCCAAGCACACCATCGTGGAAATCGCGGTCCTCCTCACCAACTCCGAGCTCGAACTCATCGACGACGGAATCGATCTGATCATCCACGCCGACGCCGAAGACCTCGACCACATGGACGACTTCGTCCGCACCATGCACACGAAGAGCGGCCTCCTCGATCAGATGGAAGCATCGACGCTGACCCTCGCCGAGGCCGGCGCCACGGCCTTGGAGTACCTCCGGGCGCGCGTGCCCGAACGCAGCACGCCCCTGTGCGGGAACTCGATCGGTGTCGATCGTCGCTTCCTCGACCGGTACCTGCCCGAGCTCGACCAGTACCTGCACTACCGCAGCATCGACGTCAGCTCGTTCAAGGAGTTGTGCCGCCGTTGGAACCCGGCGGTCTACAAGGGCCGGCCGGGCAAGCAGGAGAGTCATCGCGCGCTCGACGACATTCGCGAGTCGATCGAAGAGATGCGGTACTACCGCGAGCACTTCCTCGTGCCGCCCGCCTGAGCGGCGACGCGCCGGAGCACCCGGTCAGATCCCCAATCGGGCGACGGCCGGCAGGTGATCGCTCAACGGGGCCCAAGAACCCCAGTGGTCGGGAACGAACGCCTCGACGACGGTCACGTCATCGTCGACGAGGAGGTAATCCAGCCGTTGGGTCGGCGGCGCGGTCCGCGGGCCCGGCGTCCAGTTGGTCGGCGGACAGGCCGAGTCGCCACGAATCCGATGCTCCGCATCGCGCCAACCATCGTGCGCGCACGCGGCCAGCACCGCGCCGGCCGGCGTGGCGTTGAAGTCACCCGCGATGATGCGCGCGCTGGGGGCGTGACGCATCAGTTGCTCCGCCTGGCGGACGCGCTCGTCCATCGTGACCCCGGCGCCGAGATGCACATCGACGACGTGGATCCGACGACTCCCGATCTCGACGCTCGCGTGGACCGCGATCCGGCGTCGCCAATCCCAGAACCGCCAACGATGCGCCAAGACCTGCACGTGGACGTCGCCGAGTGGCCGCCGTGAAAGGATGCCGAGCCCCTCGGCCGGCACCGTGACCGGCCAGTGCTTGAACCGCCAGCGCGCCTCGACCCCGCCCAGCGCGGAGCCGAGGGCCCCCAGTTGTCGACGCTGAACCTCTTGCATGAACACGAGGTCCGGGTCGAAGGCCTGGAGGCCGGCCGCGGCCGCGGCCACGTCCAAACCCTGGCTGCCCTGTGCGTTCCACGTCACCACCGTCAGCCCTGCCACCGGGTCCTGCTTTCGTTGTTGCCGGACGGTCTGACACTACGGGCGACATCGGATTCGGCGCGGTACCCTCCCGCTTCCCTCCCCGATCGGAAGCGGCCGACCATGCCCGAAGTCAGCATTGCCCGCGACATCGCCGCCCCGGCCGAGACCGTATGGTCCCTCGTCGCCGACATCACGCGTATGGGTGAGTGGTCGCCGGAATCGCAGGGTGGGAGCTGGCAGAAGGGGGCCACGAAGGCCGTCACCGGCGCGCGATTCAAGGGGACGAACGCCAACGGCAAGAAGTCGTGGTCCACCGACTGCGAGATCACCGCGTGCGAGCCGGGCCGCACGTTCGAGTTCGTGGTGCGCGCCGGGCCGTTCGCCATCGCGACCTGGCGATACGACTTCACCCCGACCGACACCGGTTGTCACGTGACCGAAACCTGGACCGACAATCGGGGTGGGCTCGCGAAGTTCCTGGGCAAGTTCGCGTCCGGCGTCGCGGACCGCGAGAGCCACAACCGGACGGGCATGGAGCAGACCCTCGCCGCGCTGGCCTCCGTCGCCGTCGCGGAATAATCAGAGCATTGTGTCGAGCGCGCCGAGGAGCGTGCTCACCGACCGGCGTCTCGCGGTGTGACCCATGAGGCCGACCCGCCACGCGATTCCGGCGAATGCGCCGAGGCCGCCGCCCACTTCGATGTCGAACTCCGCGAGCAATCGCCGGCGCAGCGCAAGCTCGTCGAGCCCGGCCGGAAGCCGGACCGACGTGAGCTGCGGAAGCCTCGACCGTTCCGGGGCAATGAGATCGAACCCTCGGGTCACCAACGCCGACTGCAACATCCGGCCGACGTCATGGTGACGGGCCCACACCGCGTCGAGTCCTTCGTCCAAGACGGCGCCCAGGCCCGCGTGGAGCGCGACGATCATGCCGGTCGGGGCCGTGTGGTGATACTTGCGGGCGGTTCCGACGTAGTCGCCGATGAGACCGAGGTCGAGATACCACGACTGCACCGGCGTCGTGCGGGAGCCGATTCGGTCGACCGCGCGCGCGGAGAACGTCACCGGCGAGAGACCGGGCGGCACACCGAGACACTTCTGGGTACCCGAGTAACACGCGTCGATGTTCCACCCGTCGACCTCGAGTGGGATCCCGGCGAGCGAGGTCACCGCGTCGACCAGGAGGAGCGAGTCGGTGTTTCGCAGCGCGGCCAGCGGCGCGATGTCGTTTTCCACGCCGGTCGAGGTTTCCGCGTGCACCACCGCGACGAGCCGCGCCTGCGGGTTCGCAGCCTGGGCATCGAGCAGACGCTGGGGGTCGATCGGCTGACCCCACTCGGCGTCGACCCGCACCACCGTGGCACCGGCGCGGCGCGCCACCTCGCACATGCGCTCGCCGAAGACTCCGTTGACTCCGATCACCACGACGTCATCCGGTTCGACCAGGTTGACGAAGCACGCTTCCATTCCTGCCGAACCGGTGCCGGAGATCGGCAGCGTCAATGCATTCGTCGTTTGGAAGACCGTCCGCAGTCGATCACACGTCTCGTCCAGGATTCGGAGGAACTCGGGATCGAGATGGCCGAGCAACGGCTGCGCGAAGGCGGCGGTGACCTCGGGGTAGGGGTTCGACGGGCCGGGACCCATCAACAGCCGATCGGGAAGCGTCATGGGCGCATGGTACCGAGGGGCGCGCGGGTGCCTGGTGGCGGGGGCGCCTACCGGGAACGTTCGGACACCGCGAACTCACGCTCGAGGTGCGCGACCGGTTCGTCGGCGCCGGCCACGAGTGCCCGCGCGAGCAGCGCCGCTTCGCGGGCCACGCGCGTGACCACCGTGACCGAGATCTCGACGCCGGTGTGGAGCGCCGCGGCTCGCACCGCCTGCGTTGCTTCATGCGCCGCCCGAGCACCGGCCCGGGTTCGGCCCCGCGATCGCAGCGCATCGTCGATGCGCATGAGGTCTTCCCATGCTTCGACTTCGTCGGCCGCAGTCTGATGGGAGGCATCGATGGCCGAGGCGATCGACTGCATCTCGTCTGCGTTCAGGTGGCCGAGCATCTCGACGAACTCATCGAGTTCCATACCGAAACAACGACGCGTTCCGCGGTCGAGTTGAGGATTACTCCGCGCGGGCTGCGAGATCTCGCACCAAACCGTCCAGAATGTCCGCCTCGCTCGTGAGGACTTCTCGAAAGCCGAACGTGCGCAGAATCGACACCAAGATGATGGCGCCACCGACAATGACGTCGACCCGACCCGGTTCGAGGCCGGGGTTGTGGCGCCGGTCTTCGATGGCTTCGGTTGCCAGCGTGCGGAAGCAGTCTTCGGCGGCTTTCTTGCTCAGCCGGAAGTGATGGACCCGATCCCGGTCGTACTCGACGAGTCCCTGTTCGATCATCGCCATGCTCGAAACCGTTCCGGCGAGCCCCACGAGCGTGGCCGCGCCGGCGGCACCCGGCACCTCGCGTGCGACATCGGCGAGGTGTTCACGTACGACGTGGACCGCTTGGCTGAGTTCCTCCGCGGTCGGAGGGTCGGAGTGCAACCAGGCCTCGGTGATCCGGACACAGCCGATGTCGACCGAGAGCAGGCCTTCGGGCTCGGTCGTCCCGACCACGAACTCGGTCGACCCGCCCCCGATGTCCACGACGAGGTACGGGCCGGGTGCGATGGCGGCGATCCCGGTCGTCGCGCCGAGAAACGACAGGCGGGCCTCTTCGGACCCGCTCAGCAGCTCGGGGGTCACGCCGAGCGCGGCGGTGGCGGGATCGAAGAACTCGTCCCGGTTGTCGGCGTCGCGCGCGGCAGAGGTCGCGGTGGCGCGGACGACGTCGACGCCACCCAGCCGGTCGATGACCTCGCGGTACCTTCCCAGCGCGGCCACGGTCCGTTCGATCGCGTCCGGCGCCAGCCGTCGCGCTTCGTCGACGCCCTGCCCGAGCCGGGTGATCGTCATCTCGCGGGCGAGGGTCACGAGTTCACCGGCCGGATCATCGAGTTCGCCGACGAGGAGTCGGGTCGAGTTGGTCCCGATGTCGATCGCGGCAGCTCTCATCGCTCGGCTCCCTGATCCGGGGTCATGCGTTTCCTTCCGCTGCGGCCGGCAGCCGGGCCTCGACCCATTGACCGACCGGGTCGTCGGTGCCGGCGAGGAACGCGGCGTAGTGGGCGTGGAGGCACTTCACGCCCACGCGGGTGCCACCGACGCCGCCCGACGGCCGCGGTCCGGCGTATCCGGGCGGAATCGTCGCATCACGTTCCGCCGCGTAGCGGTCGTGGGCCTCAGCGATTCGTTCCAAGCCGATCTCCGCCTGCGCGGCGCGCACTCCCCCGGCGGCTTCGAGACGGGAGACCGACCGAGTGAGATCCGGATCGACGAGCCAGTAGCGGGTCGGGAGCGGAGTGCCGTCGGTGAGGAACGCGGCATTGCGAATCACGACCGGTGCTCCGTCCGGCGCCCGCACCACGACATCGAACTCGGCCTGCGGTTCCCGACCCAGGCGCGCTCGGACGCGCTCGACATCATCGGGGTCCGCCATCCGAGCAGCGTAGCGACGGTGCTCGAGGGCTTACGGGGCGAGCGGCAGGGTGGACGACGTGGTCGTGGTCGAGACCCCGGGGACGGGCGCGTAGGCCTGTTCACCCGGGCGCACCATACCCAGGTCCTCGCGGGCGACCCGCTCGACCTCGGCATCGGCCTGCAGTTGCTTCGCCTCCCGCTCGAGCCGTTGCCGCTCCTGCCGCAACACTTCGAGTTGGTGCTGTGATTGGTCCAGTGCGCCACGCTGGTCCAGCAGGGCGCGCACCGGGAACACCACGACGAACAACAATCCGACGACGATCACGAGTGCCACGCTGGTGCGCAGCATGATCGCCCGCCGCCGGCTCACCTGTTCCGGCGTGTAGCGCGGCGTCGGGCCCTGCGTCATGTGGTGCCACCAGCCCGCTGAGCCAACGCGCGACCACCGAGATACTCGGCCGCTTCACCCAGGCCCTCTTCGATGCGCAGCAGTTGGTTGTACTTCGCGACCCGGTCGCTCCGAGCGGGCGCACCGGTCTTGATCTGCCCGCAGTTCGTTGCCACCGCGAGATCCGCGATGGTCACGTCTTCGGTCTCACCCGATCGGTGCGACATCATCGCCGTGTACGCGTGGCGGCCCGCGAGGGCGACGGTGTCGAGGGTTTCGGAGAGTGTGCCGATCTGGTTGACCTTGATCAGGATCGAGTTGGCGACCCCGAGATCGATCCCGCGTTGGAATCGCGTGGGGTTCGTCACGAACAGGTCGTCGCCCACGAGCTGGACCCGATCGCCGACCGCCTCGGTGAGGGCGGCCCAACCGTCCCAGTCGTCTTCGGCCATGCCATCTTCGATCGACACGATCGGGTACCGGTCGCAGAGATCGGCGAGGTACGCCGCGAACTCCGCCGAGCCGAAGGTGCGGCCCTCGCCCGCCAACGTGTAGGTGCCGTCGGCAAACACCTCGGTGCTCGCGGCGTCGAGAGCAATCGCGATCTCGTCGCCGGGTGCGTACCCCGCGACGGTGATCGCCTCGAGCAGCAACTTCACCGCGTCCTCGTTCGACGGGAGGCTCGGGGCGAAGCCGCCCTCGTCACCCAGCGCCGTCGACAGGCCGCGATCGTGGAGCAGCTTCTTCAGCGCGTGATAGGTCTCGGTCCCCATCCGCAGGGCCTCGGTGAAGCTCGCCGCGCCCACGGGCGCCAGCATGAACTCTTGGAGATCGACGTTGCTGTCGGCGTGGACGCCGCCGTTGAGCACGTTCATGCACGGCAGTGGCAGCACGTGAGCGTTGGCGCCACCGACGTAGCGGTACAGCGGAAGGTCGCATTCGTCGGCGCCGGCCTTGGCGACCGCGAGCGACGTGCCGAGCAGGGCGTTCGCGCCGAGCCGGCTCTTCGCGTCGGTGCCGTCACACTCGATCAGGACCCGATCGATGTCGCGCTGGTCCAGCGCTTCCATCCCGAGAATCGCGTCGGCGATGTCGCCCTCGACGTGTCCGACGGCCTTCCGGACTCCCTTGCCTCCGTAGCGGTCGCCACCGTCGCGGAGTTCCACGGCTTCGTGAGCACCGGTGCTGGCACCGCTCGGCACCGCGGCCCGGCCCCGCGCCCCGGAGAGCAGTTCGACCTCGACCTCGACGGTCGGGTTCCCACGGGAGTCGAGGATCTCCCGAGCGTTGATGTCGACGATGCTGCTCACAGTCCCCCTCGGATCGGACACCGGTCGATGGCGCGACCGATCAAGTTGCGCGTGTGGTCGGTGTGGCCGAGAGTAGCCCGTGAGGAGTGCCCGATCGGGGCTTCTCCGTCCGGTATCAGTGCGATTCAGACCAATGGAGCAGCTCGCCGCGGCCTTCGCGCAGGACGGTGCCGGCTCAGCGGTCACCGACGACTTCGGCGGCCTGGAACGTCATCTGGACCTCTCCGATACAGCCGCTCATGAGGGCGCGTTTCGGCAGGCCCAGGCTCCGGAGCTCGTCGGCGATCACGCCGGTGCCCAACTCCACGGCCGCGCCGCCGAGCCGCATCCGCGATTTCGACCCGCGCAGCTCCCACTTCGTACGGCGCAGCACCCCGTCGCCGAACGAGAAGGCGTCGACTGCCGTGGAACGCATCGGTGCCGGCAGCCCGCGGCGCAGGGTCATCGTCAACGCCATCCGACCGTCGACCGTGAGCACACACCGGTCGGCGCGCAGCTCCTCGTTGATCTCGATCGGCGTCACGAACTTGGGGAAGCCCCAGATCTCGCGACCGGCCGTGCAGGTGAACTCCTGGTTCACCGGCAACTGGTGGATGTAGGCCCCTTTGCCCTTTCCGCCTCGGGGTCGGCGACGAGGATCGCGACGGCGACCTCGTTGTACGGGTCGAGGTCACCATCGACATAGCGAACGAACCCGAGCGAGAGCATGGCGCGCCCGCCGGGCAGCGACGCCGGTTCCAGACCCGCCGGCGCGACGATCCGAGCGGCGGCATCCCGACCGACTGCGAACGATGCGAACCAGGACCGCGCCTGGCGCACCTCGACCGGAATCTGCACTTCACGACCCATGACCATGACCGATGTCATCGACTCTCCCCTTCGACGTCGTTCCAGAGTTGACGGGCCTGGGCCCCGGTCTCTGCGGTGAGTTCCAGGCCCCCGGCGGCGGCCCGCTGTTCCATGCGGACGAACTGATCCCGGAACCGGGCCGCCCAGCCGCGCAGCGAACTCTCGGCATCCACCCCCCGAGATCGGGCGACCACGACGGCACCAGCCAGCAGATCGCCCAATGCCGTTTCAGTCTGACCCGCGCCCGCGGCGATCTCCAACTCCCGCAGCGCCTGCGCCATGCGGACGAAGCCGTCGGTGTCGGTATCGGGATCGAGACCGACGCTCGCGGCTTTGCGGTAGAGCTTGTGGGCATAGAGCAACGACGGCAACCCCGGGCTGATGCCGTCGACCAGCGATGTGCTCGAACGTTCGCCCTTCTTGATCTGCTCCCAGTTCGCGAGGACCGCGTCGGCCGTCGCCGCTTCGACATCGCCGAATACGTGCGGGTGCCGCCGCACCAGCTTGGCGTGGATCCCACGAGCGACATCTGCGAGGTCGAAGGCGCCCGCTTCCGCAGCGAGAATCGAGTGGAACACGACTTGGAACAGCAGGTCGCCGAGTTCGTCCTCCACCCGTGCGTAGGCGTCCAGATCGATGTCACCCGCCGGCGCATCGTCGGGCAGCAGTTCCAGAACCTCGACGGTCTCGTACGCCTCTTCGAGGAGGTACCGCGTGAGCGAGTGATGGGTCTGGTCCGCGTCCCAGGGGCAGCCGCCCGGCCCGCGAAGCCGGCGAGCCAACGCGACGAGCCGCGCCACATCGCCCGCGACCGACGTCTCGCCCGTGTCGGCGAACACCGAAGTGAGGTGATCGGGGGTGATCACTCGGTCGAGGTCTTCGAGTGCGACCTCGGTCACGAGCTCGTCCGGCGCGCCCAACCGTTGCAGGACGATGACGGGCGTCTCCGGTGCCAGGGAGTCGAGCAACGCCAGCTTGAGGTCGGACATCACGAGGTGGTTGATGCAGTGACCGATCAGCACGGGACCCGACCGGCCGGCCGCGGACGGCACGAACTCCGCGGCGTCGACCACGTGGATGCCGGCCATCGGATCGCGACCGATCCGTGACCAGGCGAGATCGACGAAGGAGAGGCCGGGCACCACCGTCACCTCGAGGTCGATTCCCGCCTCGGCGCGAATCAGCGTGACCGAATCCTCGGCGACTCCGGGATTCCCCGGCACGGCGTAGAGGATCTCGCCGTGCTCCCACGCCCTCGCGACGAGGTCTGCCGCGATCGTCGGGTAGAGCGAGGCGAAGTCGGTCGCGGCCTCGTACGCGGCATCGAAGGTCGAGAACTCGATCCCGGCGGCCGCGAGTTCGGTCACCGCCGGGTGGCGCGCGGTGCGAGCGTACCGATGCGGGATTCGTTCGATCTCGGCCCGTGCTGCCGGGAGCAGCAGATCGAGGCCCGCCGGTCCGAGACCGACGACGACGATCCGCGCCGCGCTCACGGTGTGGACGTGCTACTCGTCCCGCCGCTCGCCGGTGCGGTCGGTGCGGTCGGTGCGGTCGCCGCGGGAGCCGAGGTCGACGTCGTTGCAGACGGACGACTCTTCACCGGCTTCGGGGCCGGCGGCTCGATCGTGAACTGTCCGCCCTGGCGGCGCAGCTTGCCGTACAACGGATTGACGTAGATCTTCGCGTCGGTCAGGTACTTCGTGAGGATGGGTGCCAGCGGATCCGGCGTCTGCACGGTCGGAAGCAGCGGCGCCGCGTTCTCCTCGGTGAGCGGCAACGCTTCGATCACGTGGTAACCGAACTGGGTCTTGATCGGCTCCGACAGCCCGCCGGTCGGTGTCGCCTCCGCGCCGGCTCGGAACGTCGCGTCGAGCTGAGTCCACTGTGAGGACCCTTCGCACATGAGGAGTCCGCCCTGCGAGTTCGCACCCGTGTCCGAAGACATCTGCGCCGAGACATCCGTGAAGCTCGCACCATTCTTGATCTGGTCGATGACCTGCTGCGCCTTCTCCGGAGTGTCCACGAGGATGTGCCCGATCAGACGCTGGGTCGGGCAATCGGCCTGGAGTGCCGCGTAGGGCGAGGACGGCTTCAACGACGCCCGCAACGCGGACTGCAATGCCGCCGCCTCGACGAGGCGATCCTGCAATGTCTTGGGCAACTGCTTGAACGCCTTGCCACTCTGCTGGCTCTGGCCGAACTGGGTGCGCGCGGCGGCGATCTCCTGCGCCGTGGCGCTCACCCCTCGCTTCTTGGCCACGAGCGCGACCGCCTCGTTCTGGATCAACGACACCAACCACTGGGCCGCGAAGCTCTTCGGGACCGACCCGTTCTGGGTGAGCGTCACGCCCTGCTGGGCGAGCGCACTTCGGAACTCGCTCGATTTCGCGAAGCCGCTGACGTCGTTGCTCACGTCCTTGGTGCTGATGTCGTGGCCGTTGATCGTGGCCGCGACACCGGGGGTGGAGGAGCAGGCGGGCAGCACTGCGAGCGCGCCGAGCAGGAGGAGGGAAAAGGTTCGTTTCATGAAGTGCAGCAGCCTACCGGCGGATCCACTCCCGATTCGGACGGGTCAGGCCACCGTGCTGGGTTCCGGTTCAGGAACGAGTTGCCCCAACAGCTCCACGAGGGCCTCGGCCACCTGATCGGCCGGGACGCCGAGTGGGATCACGAGCTCACCACTGTCCTTGATCACCGACTTCGGGTAGAGCCGTTTCATCCGCACCTTGCGGCTCTCGAGCAGCTCCAGCCCCTCGATCCGGGCGATGCCCTTCTGCACCGACACGCTCGTGGCGCGCGCCCGGACACACTCGGCGCGGACGCGTGCGGCACCGAGGAGCGCCTCGGCGGGCGCCGGGATCGGACCGTAGCGATCCAGCCATTCGTTCCGGATGTCGTCGACATCCCGAGGCGTGAGCACCGCGACCAAGCGCCGATACGCCTCCATCCGAACGTCGTCGCGACTGATGTACTCGCGCGGCAGATGGGCATCGACCGGCAAATCGAGCACGACCTCGAACGGTGCTTCGGCGACCTCCCCCTTGAGCTCACTCACCGCTTCGGTCACGAGTTCGCAGTAGAGGTCGAAACCGACCGCGGCGATGTGCCCGCTCTGGGCACCCCCGAGCAGGTTCCCGGCGCCCCGGATCTCGAGGTCTCGCATCGCCAGTTTGAAACCCGAGCCCAGGTCGGTGAACTCCCCGATGGCCTTGAGTCGCTCGTACGCCTCTTCGGAGAGGGCCCGATCGGCCGGATGGAGCAAGTAGGCGTAGGCGCGGGATCCGCGTCGACCAACCCGACCGCGAAGTTGGTAGAGCTGCGCGAGGCCGAGAAGGTCGGCCCGGTCCACGACCATCGTGTTGACCGTCGGCATGTCGAGACCGCTCTCGACGATGGTGGTGCAGACCAACACGTCGTACTCACGATCGGCGAAGTCGAGCACGACGCGTTCGAGCCGTCCTTCATCCATCTGCCCGTGCGCGATGCCGATCCGCGCTTCGGGCACGAGCTGGCGTACGTGTTCGGCGGTGTGTTCGATGTCCTGCACGCGGTTGTGGACGTAGAAGACCTGGCCCTCGCGCAGGAGCTCGCGTCGGATGGCTTCGCTGACCGCGCGATCGTCGTACTCCCCCACGTAGGTGAGAATCGGTTGGCGCGCTTCGGGTGGCGTCTGCACCATCGAGAGGTCGCGGATGCCCGTGAGACTCATCTCGAGCGTTCGGGGAATCGGCGTCGCGGTCAGCGTGAGCACATCGACGTGCGCGCGGAGGTGCTTGATCCGCTCCTTGTGCTGGACACCGAATCGTTGCTCCTCGTCGATCACGAGCAGGCCGAGGTCCTTGAACTCGATGTCCTGCGAGAGGAGCCGGTGGGTACCGACCACGACGTCGACCTCACCCGACTTCAGCCCCCGGACGACGGCGTTCTGTTCCGCGGTCGTGAGGAAGCGGGAGAGCACCTCGACCCGTACCGGATATCCGGCGAACCGCTCGCGGAAGGTCTGGCCGTGCTGATTGGCGAGCAGCGTGGTCGGCCCGAGGATCGCGACCTGCTTGCCGTCCTGCACTGCCTTGAACGCGGCCCGCAACGCAACCTCGGTCTTGCCGAACCCCACGTCGCCACAGATGAGCCGATCCATCGGCAGGACGGCTTCCATGTCGGCCTTGACCTCTTCGATGGCGCGGAGCTGATCCGGGGTCTCCTCGTACGGGAACGCATCCTCGAGTTCGCGTTGCCAGGGCGTGTCGGCGCTGAACGCGAACCCCTGTGTAGCCAATCGCTTGCGGTACAGGATCACCAGCTCGGCGGCGATGTCGCGCACGGCGGCACGCACCTTGGCCCGGGTCTTGGACCATTCGGCGCCGCCCATGCGTGAGAGCGAGGGCGAATCCCCACCGGTGTAGCGGCGCACGGTGCCGACCTGGTCGGTCGGGATGTAGAGCTTGTCGCTGCCCCGGTACGCGATCAGCAGGTAATCACGTTCGGCGCCGCCGATCGCGCGGGTCGCCATACCTTCGTACCGACCCACGCCGTGCACCTGATGGACCACGAAGTCGCCCGGCTTGAGATCGTCGTAGTAGTCGACCGCCTTGCGCGCGCCCCGGGACGTCCGGTGGACCCGTCGCCGGCCGGTGAGGTCGGCTTCCGCGACCAAGGCGAGGTGTGCCCCAGGGACGATCACGCCCCGTTCGAGGGGCGCGACGACGACGGACACCACGCCCGGATGAATCGGGGCGTCGACGCGAGCATCGATGCCCTCACCGGCGAGCACGTCGGCCAGCCGGCGAGCCGACCCTTCGCCCTCGGCCGCAAGGACGACACGGTGTTCAGCGCGCACCAGGGCCCGAACTCGATCGGCCAACGCCTCGACGTCGCCCACCACCGGATCGAAGGCCGATGCACCCAGTTGCAGGGTGTCGGGCCCGTCCGGCGCCGCGAGCACCGACGTGGTCGCGACCTTCGTACGGGCGAGAAGTCGATCGAACGGCAGGGACAGGCGGGGAAACTCGCCGTCGTCAGCTCCCCAT
>JAENVU010000225.1 GCA_016650415.1 Acidimicrobiia bacterium | reverse complement strand
CGCCTCAGGGTTTGCGCGTGTTGAGGGCCACTGCGTTGTCGTGGAGGATCTTGCCCTGGTCGGCGACGTCGAACTCCTTGACCTCGACGGCGTAGTCGAGCGGGTGGGGCATGCCTTCGATGTGGGGCCAGTCGGATCCGAAGATCACCCGGTCGGTGCCCATCAGCTCGGCGATCTCGTGGACGTCGTCCTCCCAGAACGGGTTGATCCACACATTGCGCCGGAACGTCTCGATCGGGTCTTCGGGGAAGAACCCCGGGATGCGCCGGTGCTGTGATGCGAGTTTGCGGAACAGGTCGGGGAGGAACTCGCTGCCGTTCTCCACGCTCGCGACCCGGATACCGGGGAACCGGGTGAAGAAGCGGTCGAAGATCAGACTCGCGAGGAAGTCGTAGATCGCCCGCTCCATGTGGAGCATCTTGATGCTCGGTCCCATGTTGCCGCCGCCGAAGTTCGCGCTGAATCCATCGGGCGCGTAGCCGTTGGCGGTGTACCCGCTGTCACCGGCGTGCACGACGACGGTGAGGCCGGCCTCTTGCACCCGCGACCAGAACGGATCGAACTCGGGACTCGCCGGAGTCCGAGCACCGTCGCGAGTGAACTGCGCGGCGGGTCGCATCACGATCGTACGGGCGCCGTGCTCGATCGCGAACTCGAGTTCGCGGATCGCCCAGTCCTGGTCCGCGAGCGACAGGTACGGCGCCGCGAAGATCCGGTCCTGGTGCGCGAAGCCCCAGTCTTCCTCGAGCCACCGATTGAAGGCGGTGAAGGTCAGGGTGAACGCCTCGACGTCGGGAAGGAGCAGCTCCTCGTAGAGCATCCCGAGGGTCGGGAACATCCATACCCCTTCGAGGCCCTGCTCGGCGAGGACGCGCACGCGTGCGTCGCGGTCGCGGTACTCGGGCCGGATGGGCTCACGGTCCTGGAGGAACTCCAGCGGGTTCCGACCCTCAGGGTTGCCGCGGAAGTAGTCGTGCATCGCGCCGGCCTTGGCGATCGGGTCGAAGGTGGGGTTGGTGACCACCTTGCTGACGCGGCCGCCCACCACCTGGTACTGACGACCGTCGATGTCGCACCACTGCACGCAGCGCGGGCCGAGGCGCGGATCGAGGTGGCGGGTAAAGGCGTCGAGCGCCTCGTAGTAGTGGTTGTCGGCGTCGAAGACCGGACCCTCGTACATCGTCATGCTGCCAGTGTAGAACGCGTTCTATGCCCCTGCTTCCTGCGACCACACCAGGGGATGATCCGGCCCGGTCAGGGGGAGGCCGTCGGTCCAATCCTGTTGGTGAGGCTTGAACGGCGCACCTTTCCGACGATGGGTACGCGCATCATCGCCGCAATAGCGCACCGAAATCGCCCGGCGGCGCACGGTCGCGGAAGTGTTCGGTCCCGCGGCGTGCAGCGTGCGGGCGTGATGGACGACCACATCGCCCGGCTCGGTGGAGAAGGTGATCACCTCGCACTCGCCGGCGGCGGCGAGCGCGTCGATGTCGGGGACGGTCGTGCCTTCGGTGTCGGGGATGGCCATGGTGCTCACGAAGAGGTTGGGTCGATACGTCGCGTCCCATCGGTGCGAGCCGCGCACGTATCGGACGGCGCCGGTCTCGGGCGTGACCGGATCGAGCGGACACCAGGTGGTCGCGAGCTGGTTCCCGTCCACATGGAAGTAGCCGAGGTCCTGGTGCCACGCGGTGCGTTCGACGGTGCCGGGCTCCTTCACCAGGACACTGTCCTCGTAGAGCCAGAGCTGGTCGCTCTCGAGGAGCTCGGCGATGAGGCGGGGGAGCTCGGATCGACACGCGAAGTCGGCGAACTCGGCGATCTCGCGCCAGTGGTCGACCCCGCTGGCGAAGGTGCCGACGGATCGGCCGTCCCGCAGCACGGTCTCGCCCGACGCTTCGAGCGCGCGCCCCATCGCGGAGAGATCGGCCATCGCCCGGGACGTCAGCGCGTGCTCGACCGGCCGGGCCATGGCCTGGAGCGCCGCCGCATCGAGGGCGCCCCGCAGGCACACGACGCCGTCGTCGTCGAACGCCGCGCGTTCTTCCGCCGTGATCGATCGCGTCGAACCGTTCATGCCGAGATCGAGAAGCCGCCGTCCACCGGCAGAGTCTGACCCGTGATGAACCGAGCTGCCGGGCTGGCCAGGAACGCGACGACGGGCGCGATGTCGGCCGGGGTTCCGATGCGGCCGAGCGGCGTGCGGAGGATCATCGGCTCGGTCATGGACGGAATGTCGAGCATCGGTGCGGTCATTCCGCTCTCGATGAGACCGGGCGCGACCGCGTTGACGCGGATCCCGTCGTCGGCCCACGCGTGGGCGAGCGTACGGGTGAGGCCGAGGATCCCGGTCTTCGCCGCGCCGTAGCCCGGCGTGATCTCGATCCCGAAGTAGCTCGCCATCGACGCAAGGTTGACGATGCTCGCACCACCCTCGATCGTGCTCGCAGCGAGGAGCGGCCGGCATGCGGTCGCCAACCGGAACGCGCCGGTCAGGTTGATCGCGATCGCCGTCGCGAACACATCCGGCTCGTACTCGCTCCTGCCGCCGGGCAAGACCTCACCGGCGTTGTTCACGAGCACGTCGAGCGCAGGGAGGTTTGCGGCAACCGTCTCGATGTCCGACCCGTCGGTCAGGCGAAGCTGGTGGTAGGTGAACCCGGTGAGGTCGAGGTCGTAGTCCGTCGCGGCGGCGCGCGTGCCGGTCACGTGAACCCGTGCCCCGGCTCGGGCGAACTCACCCGCGATCGCGCGCCCGATGCCGCTCGTCCCCCCGGTGACCAGCACCGTCGTGTTCTCGAAGTCGAACGTCACTCCGCCGCTCATGCGGATGTACCCGAGGCCGTGTCGATGGCGGATTGGGCGGTCGTGATCTGGTGGCGGAGCCAGCCGGCGAGCCAGAAGTTCTCGGCATCGGGTTGTTCCAGGAGCGCCTGATGCACCGCGACGAACGTGGCGAGCGCGTCCGGATCGTCGGGGTGGGCGGTCAGGGCCATCTCCAACAGGTGGACCGCCTCGATGAGCTCGCCGCGATCGAGCCGCCCTCGGGCGGCCGCCACGATTGCGCCCGGCCCACCGGCGAGGGCCACGACTTCGGGCGCCACCGTGCTTGCCGGGGTCGCGTACAGCTCCGTCGTCGACCGGGCGTGGAACCAACCTGCGTAGCCCTCCCAGATCGCGCGGACCGACCAGGAGATCTTGCCGTACCCCTCGCCGACGGAGAGGTCGTCGGGGGGCACCACCTCCCGCATGATCTGGTGGACATCCTGCCCTTCGTTCATTCTTCGCACCGTCTCGTCGTGCACCCACGCCACGCAATCATGCAACCGGTCGAGCTCGTTCCGGATGGTCGCGGCTCCCGTGATCGGCGCGAAGTGGCCACTGGCGAGCACCTCGGGTTCCAGCGCACGCACGGTGGCGATCGCGTCGAGGAATGGCAGCGCGAACCGGAGCCGGTCGGCGCGCAGCGTCACCAAGTTCGGGAAATGACCGAACAGCGCAGAGAACACGTTGCCGACGAGGGCAACGCGCGCGTCGGGCAACCAGATCACAGTGGAGTCGATCGTCTCGCCGCCCGGGGTCGAGATGCACTCGATGCGCGTGTCGCCGAGCGTGATCACGTAGCGGTCGTCGAAGAGGATGTCGGGCGTCGGCGTCGATTGCCCGGGGATCGGCGCACCGGCCGGTTGGCCCTTGATGAACGCATCGGCCTGCGCGATCGCGTTCGCCCAGTACGGCTGGGAACGCTTGACGCGGAACCGGTGGATCCGCGCGTCGTCCGCCTGGCAGAACGGGTTGTTGGCCTGGGCGACGAGGAGCGTGCCGGGCTCGCGGAACGTCTCGACCCCGCCGACATGATCGACATGACCCTGGGTCACCAGGATGTACCGGATCGGGCCGGTGTCGACGGCGTCGTACAGGCGGCGGTGATGGCCCGACTCGAATCCCATGCCGGTGTTGACCACCACCCGACCGTCGCTGGTGACGATGAGAAACGAGTTGGAGAGGCCGGCGGAGAGCCACACGCCCGGGGCGACGGGCTCGGCGGCGGCCATCGAGGCCGGCCGGATCTCGGATGCCGGCGGGCGGTTGCGAATCAGTTCGGAAGGCACGGCGGCGAACCCTACGGGGGTCGGCCGGGTGGCGTCAGGTATCGGGTGCGTTCGGGTGCACCCGCTCGGGCTCAGGCGGCCGACCGCTGCACGTGGATCCGCGCGTGGGCGACGGCGGCATCGAGATCGGTGAAGACGTGTCGTTCGTCGGCGAGCTCGCCGAGGGCGCCGACGGTACCGAGCAGTCGGAGATGGTCGGGCCGGGTTCCCTTGATCAAGACGGTGACGCCCCGATGCTCGAGTTCGGCGACGAGGTCACCCAGCGCCCTCGCTTCGGTGGCATCGAGGACCTGGAGCTGGGAGAGCCGGAGGATGACCACCCGGACGTCGCTGACCGCGCTCAGCTCGGTCAGGAAGCGTTGTGCGGCTCCGAAGAAGAGTGCGCCATCGAGTCGGTACGCAACGATGTGATCGTGGAGCAGCGCCGCCTCGGTCGACGCGTCGATCTCGACATTCGTGATCGGCTCGGCGGTCGCCGTCGCCGATTGTGCGATCGCTCGGAGCGCGAGGATCGCGGCAAGGGCGACACCGATCTCGACTGCGAGGATCAGGTCGAATGCGATGGTCGCGACGGCCGTGAGTGCAAGCACCGCGGCGTCGGATCGGGTCGAGCGCAGGATGGAGGTGAGCGTCGCGACCTCGATCATGCGTACCGCGGTGACCATGAGCACACTGGCGAGCGACGCGAGCGGGATGCGCGCAACCAGCGGGCCACCGAAGAAGACCACGAGAATGAGTACGACCGAGTGGACGATCGAAGCGACGCGCGTGCGAGCGCCGGCTCGTACGTTGACCGCGGTGCGGGCGATCGCGCCGGTCGCCGGCATTCCTCCGAACATCGGCGCTGCGATGTTCGCCAATCCCTGGCCGAAGAGCTCGCGATCGGGATCGTGTGGCGTGGTGTCGGCCATGCCGTCCGCGACCTTCGCCGACAGCAGACTTTCGATCGCGGCGAGGGCGGCAATGGCCAGCGCGGCGCTGAAGAGGTTGCTGATCTGGTCCGCGGAGAAGGACGGGAACGACGGGGTCGGGAGCGAGGCAGGGAGCTTCCCGACTTGTGCGAGATCCCATCCCGCCATCTGCGCGACGATCGTTGCGATCACGACTGCGACCAGAGATGTCGGGGCGGCGCGGTGCACCTTGGGTGCCAGGATCATCGAGGCGATCACGATCGCGACGACCGCGATCGCGGTCCACTGACCGTGATCGAACGCGTTGCCGATGGCGCGAAACGCGACGGCCGCGGTGTTCTCGCCATGTGGCTTCGACACGCCGAGGGCCGCGGGGACCTGTTGGAGGAAGATGATCACCGCGATTCCGACAGTGAAGCCCTCGACCACGGGCCACGGAATGAACGCCAGGTACCGGCCAAGGCCCGCGCCTGCGGCGCCGAGCAGCATCAGGCCGGCCATGATGCCCACGACCGGCACCGCCCCGGCGCCGTAGAGCGCGAGGATCGGCACCAACACCACGGTCATTGCGCCGGTGGGGCCGGACACCTGGACATTTGATCCGCCGAACACGCCGACGATGAGCCCGGCGACGATCGCGGTGATGAGCCCGGCGCTGGCCCCGAGGCCGCTCGTGATTCAGAACGCGAGCGCCAGCGGCAACGCGACGACGCTGACGGTGATTCCGGCGAGGACATCGCCCCGCCAGGACTCCCGCAACCCGGCGTAGTCGGACCGATGGGGGAGCAGCCGGGTGAGCCTCACGGGCCGTATCTAGTGGCGAGCTCGGACGAAGTCGCTTCGTAGCTGGTGCTTCAGAACCTTCCCCGACGCGTTGCGAGGGAGCGCGTCGACGAACTCGATCGTTTTCGGGGTCTTGAACCCGGCCAGCCGGGCCCGGCAATGCGCGATGAGGGCCGCGGGCTCGACGGCATCCCGCGCCACGACCACGGCGCAGACCCGCTCGCCCCACCGTTCGTCGGGCAGGCCGATGACCGCGACGTCCGCGACCGCCGGATGGGTGTGCAGGACCTCTTCCACCTCGCGGGAGGCGATGTTCTCGCCGCCGCTCACGATCACGTCCTTCTTCCGGTCGATGATCGCGACGATTCCGTCGTCGTCGATCCGAGCGACATCACCGGTGTGGAGCCACCCGTCGGTGAGCGCGGCCGCGGTGGCCTCCGGGTTGTGCCAGTACCCGAGCATGACCTGCGGGGCCCGCACGAGGAGCTCGTTGTCCTCGCCGAGCCGAACCTCGACGCCGGGGGAGGGGCGACCCGCCGCGACGAGGAGCCGCGCGTCTCCATCCGCGGCGCGGCGGTGCTCGTCGGGGCCGAGGAAGAGCGCGTTCCCTCCGAGCTCGGTCATGCCGAATCCTTGGGAGCAGTCCCAACCCCAACGTTCGATGACCCGTCGCAGGACGGGCCCCGGGATGGGCGACGCTCCGTACCCGAGGGCGTGGATCGACGCGAGGTCGGCGTCGTCGACGTCCGGATGGTCGAGCAGCATTGCGATCATCGTCGGGGCGAGCGACAACATCGTGACGTCGTGATCGCGCACGAGCCGCGTCAAGCCGATCGGATCGAACGTCCGTTGGAGCACGATGGGCCGGGCCCGCCGGTGGACGACGAGCACGTTGTACCCGGCGACGTGGCAGAGCGGGAACGGCGTTGCGAGCACGTCGTGTTCACCCACTGGTCGGGCGGGCAACGTCGCGTCGACCGCCGCGATCAGGTTCGCGTCCGAGAGCATGGCGAGCTTCGGTGAGCCGGTCGTCCCGCTCGTGCCGATGAGCCATGCAACGTCATCGGGAGTGCGGGGCGGGGGAGTGAACTCGCCTGCCGGTGCCGCGGGGGTCGCGGACGCCTCCAGGCGGCGGACTTCCACTCCGACTGGCGCCTCGAACCGATCGGCGTGAGCCCCATCGACGTAGGCCAGCGTCGCCCCCGCCCGCGCCACGGTCGCCCGCCACTCCTCGGGGTGCAGCCGATGGTTCAGCGGGACCAGCACGCGCCCCGCGTGAGGCACCGCGTAATACAGCTCCACGTACTCGATGCAGTTCTCGGCCAGCACCGCGACCCGAGCACCCGGCTCGGTCCCCGCCTCGATCTCGGCGGCGCGCGCGTCGACCCGCGCCGACAATTCCGCGAACGTCACCGATCCGTCGTCGGTGATGACCGCCGGAGTAGCGGGCGCGTCGCGCGCCGCGTCGGCGAGAAGATCGTGGAGCATCACCGGCTGATCTTTGCACTCGCCGCTACGCGGTCGAGCGGTCGGGCGGGGCGCGGCCTGACCGGTCGGACTGGTCGGCCGATCGTTCGAACTCGGCGCGGGTCACCAACCGTTGCCGGCCGATGGGACCGACCCGGCGGAGATCGCGGCGGGTCTTCTCGTCGTGGTGGTGATGGCAGACCCGTCCGAGGTTGGTCAACGCCGTCGGCCCACCGATCGCGACGGGGATGTTGTGGTCGATCTCGAGGTGGCGGTCGATCTCGCACCCGGCGATGACACAGGTGCGGTCCCGGCTTCGATCGCGGTGCGCAGATGGGCGGGGATGGTGCGGCCGAGATGCGACACCCGGGTGACCTCGCAGCCGTCCATGACGAGTGCCTTGAGGAACGAGTCCGACGCGAGCCGCTGCGCGACACCGACCGGGACCGGTCCGGCGCCTTCGATCTCGCAGATCTCGCCCCGCTCGGTCCAGCCCCGACAAAATGCGGTCTCGCTCACGTGCACCACGACGGTTGCGAGTGGCCGGGCCCCGCGCGTGCGGGTGGCGGCCGGCGCGGCGCCACGGTTCGGTGTGCAGAGCCGGGTCAAGGCATCGAAGGCGACTGCGTCGGGATGCTCGGCCCGACCGCTGGCCCGGTTGCCTTCGAAGACCGCCTGCTCGAACGGTTCGAGCGCCGCCATGATCTGCGCGGTCGCGTCGATCGGGCCGCGGATGTCGATACAGCCGGTGCCGTCGCCGAGGCGCCGGTGCCGGAGCATGCGGTTGGCGCGCGTGCGTTCGTACTGCTTCGATCTCTTTCTCGTGCTGGGTGGCCGCCGCGATCACGCGGTCGCACTCGATCTTCAATCCCTTGACGCCGGCGACCTTGGCGTGGTCGAGGAGTCTGTGTTCGGACTCGGGATCCGCGATCGCGGCCGCGCTGAGCGCGTCGGCCTGAACCGCGGGAGAGTTTTCCGGCGCGCAGGGTTTCGCTTGCAGCAGGGAGATCCCGCAACCGGCGCGCGGTGTCGGCCGCACCGCGGGCTGCGCCGACGGTGGTGCCACCGATCGACGCGAGCCAGGCGGGCAGGTCGCGGAAGGACCCGTCGCCGACCCATGCGCCGGTGCGGTCCAGTCGACCGACCGCGAGCAGCTTCCCGGCGGCGGCGAGCTTCTCCATCTGGACGAACAGTTCCACCGCGCGGCGTGCGTCCACACCCGGGAGATCGTCGGGTTCGAGCGTGCCGACCAGCGTGCGGGCGCGGTCGACCAGAGTCTGGAGAACATCGAGCACGCGCGCACCTCCCGGGGACCGTGGAACATCGAGATCAGGACCATCGGGGAAGTGATGGATCGTGCGAGGAAGTGTCTGAAGTATATACGAACATACGTTCGGAGTCAAGTGAAAACGCCAGAGTGATCGCACCGTCTGAAACCCGCTAGCAATTGACCCGGACCTCTGCGATGGTGGATGGGTGCTCCCCGATGCCGAGACCTGTTATCGCGCCGTCGAGAGCAAGGACGCCCGCTTCGACGGCTGGTTCTTCACCGCGGTCACGACGACGAAGATCTACTGCCGACCGAGCTGCCCCGCCCGCACGCCGTTCCGTACGAACGTCGAGTTCCTCCCTACCGCGGCCGCGGCCCAGCGCGCCGGCTACCGCGCCTGCAAGCGCTGCCGCCCCGACGCTTCTCCCGGCTCACCGGAATGGGATCCGCGCGGCGACGTCGTCGCCCGCGCCATGCGCCTGATCGCGGACGGTGTCGTGGACCGCGACGGCGTCGGCGGTCTCGCCCGCCGACTCGCGTACAGCGAACGCCAACTCCACCGACTCCTGACGGCCGAAGTCGGTGCCGGGCCGCTCGCGCTCGCGCGGGCGCAGCGCGCCCAGACCGCGAGAGTCCTCATCGAGACGACCGACCTCCGCATGGCCGACATCGCCTTCGCGGCCGGCTTCGCGAGCATCCGCCAGTTCAACGACACGGTGCGGGAGGTCTTCGCGACGAGCCCCAGCGCGCTGCGCCACCATCACGGCCCGCGCCCGGAGCCCGGCACCGTGACCGTTCGCCTCGCCGCCCGCCAACCGTTCGACGGTCGGGCGCTGCTCGAGTTCCTCGCCCTCCGGGCCGTCCCCGGCATCGAGGCCGTGACCGACGGGGCCTACCGGCGTTCGCTGGCCCTCCCGCACGGCCCGGCGGTCATGGCCCTGACGCCGGCCGCGGATCACGTCGTCGCGCAGTTCCGCCTCGACGACCAGCGTGACCTCACCGCCGCCGTCGCTCGCGCCCGCAGACTCCTCG